>DAIQBC010000253.1:0-4004 GCA_036781345.1 Acidimicrobiales bacterium
TGCTGATCATCTATGGCTCGGTGCTGTTCAGCCAGCGCGTTCGCAACTGGGAGCGCGGCGCTCCCGACCAACGCAGCACCACCAAGAAGAACGTGGGCCGTCGCATGAGGGACTTCCGCGCCGGCGTCTACATGCAGACGCTCCTGCGTGATCCCGCTGCCGGGATCATGCACAGCCTCATCTACTTCTCGTTCCTCATCCTGCTGGCTGTCACCACGGTGCTGGAGATCAACCACCAGGTGCCCGAGTCGGTCAAGTTCCTCCACGGTGACGTCTACCGCGGCTACGCCGCCATCGGCGACGGCGCCGGGCTCATGCTCCTCACCGGTGTGGTGTGGGCAATCCTCCGGCGGTACGTGCAGCGGCCCTATCGGATCCGCATCAAGTCGAAGCCCGAGCACGCCGTCATCCTCGGCACCCTGTTGGCCATCGCGGTCACCGGCTTCGGGGCCGAGGTGTGGCGGATCGCCCTACAGGGCCGACCTGCCTTCGAACGGTGGTCGTTCGTCGGCTACCCACTCTCGGGCCTCATCGATGGTCACGCCAACCTGGCTGGTGTCCACCAGATCTGGTGGGCCGCCCATGTCACGAGCTTCCTCGTGTTCGTGGCCATCCTGCCGGTGACGATGCTTCGCCACATCTTCACCTCGCCGCTCAACATGTACCTCCGCGACCGGGAGCGCCCGAAGGGCGCCATGCGGCCGATGCCCAACCTCATGGAGACCGAGCTCGAGAGCTTCGGCGCGTCCACGATCGAGGACTTCACCTGGAAGCAGCTGCTCGACACCGACGCCTGCACCATGTGTGGACGCTGCACCTCGGTCTGTCCGGCCCACGCCACCGGCAAGCCGCTCGACCCACGCGAGATCGTGCTCAAGACTGGCGAGGTCATGGCCCGCACCGGCACGCCGCCCGTGTCACCACCGCTCGGCGTCGACCCCGAGATCACGGTCGGGGCCAACAGCCTCTTCGAGCGGATCACCTCCGAGGAGGTGTGGGCCTGCACGACGTGCAAGGCGTGCGACGAGATCTGCCCTGTCAACATCGAGATCCTCGACAAGATCCTCGACATGCGCCGTTACCTCTCGCTCATGGAGAGCGACTTCCCCACCGAGCTCGGCGGCGCCTACCGGGCCATGGAGAACTCCGGCAACCCCTGGGGTCTCTCCCAGGCCGACCGGGCGGCGTGGACCAGCAAGGTCGACGGTGTGGCCATCGTCGAGCCGGGCGACGCCTTCGCCCATGAGTACCTCTACTGGGTCGGCTGCGCGGGGTCCTTCGACGACAAGAACCAAAAGGTCACGATCGCGATGGCCAAGCTGCTGCAGCGGGCCCAGATCGACTTCGCGATCCTCGGTCCGTCTGAGCAGTGCACCGGCGACCCGGCCCGCCGTTCGGGCAACGAGTACATCTTCCAGATGCTGGCCACCGCCAACATCGAGAGCCTGAACGGCATGGGTGTGAGGAAGATCATCACCCAATGCCCGCACTGCTTCAACACGCTCCTCAACGAGTACCCGCAGCTCGGCGGGCACTTCGAGGTGGTGCACCACAGCCAGCTGCTCGAGCAGCTCATCGAGACCGGCCGGCTCGACCTCAGCGGTGCGCGGCTCGACGAGCGGGTCGTCTACCACGACTCCTGCTACCTGGGACGCCACAACGACGTCTACCTCTCCCCCCGGAACGTCATCGGCAGCCTCGGGGGCATCGAAGTGGTGGAGGCCGAACGCAACGGCACGACCGGCATGTGCTGCGGTGCCGGCGGGGCTCGGATGTGGATGGAGGAGAGCATCGGCACCAAGGTGAACGACGCCCGCGCCGCCGAGCTCATCGCGACCGGGGCCAGCAAGGTCGCCACCGCCTGCCCGTTCTGCTACATCATGCTCGACGACGGTGTGAAGGGTGCGGGGGCCGAGGAGACGGTGCAGGTCGCCGACATCTCCATGCACCTCCTGGCCGCCCTCGAGGCCGCAGACGGGCGCACCGTCGCCCCCGAGCTGCACACCATCGAGGACTGACGGTGGCGGGGAGCCGGTGGAGGAGCGACAACTGGAACGGCAACGAACGCCGGGCCCCCGCCATGGTCCTGATCGTCAACAGCGATCCTGACGCCTGCGAGATGCTCGTGCGCATGGTGGCCAGCCAGGGGCATCGTGCGATCGGCGCCACCACTGGCGATGAAGCCACCCAGCGCATCGTCCGCGAGCTGCCCCGCTGCGTCGTCCTCGACCTCGATGCCACCGGCATGGGCACCAGCCTCAAGGTGCTCGATTTGATCCGCAGCCACGAGGATCTGCGGGTGAGCACGGCCCGCGTCGTGCTGTGCGCCACCAGTCCGAAGAACCGGTCGTTCTCGTTCCAGTCGGGCGCCGACGGCTTCGTGGTGCGCCCGTTCCACCTCGATGAGCTCGTGAGCCAGATCTCCGATGTGCTGGTCCGGGCCAACGAAGACCGCCCCCGCTACCGCCGCGACGAGCTGGCGCGGCACGGCGACTGACCCAGCTCAGTCGTCCTCGAAGTTCTCCCAATAGCGACTCGGTGTGGGGCCGCGCTGGCCCTGGTACTTCGACTTGAGCGCGCCCTGACCGTACGGCACATCGGCCGGCGTGGTCATCCGCAGGAAGCTGATCTGGCCGATCTTCATGCCGGGGTACAGCGTGATCGGCAGGTTGGCCACATTGGACAGCTCGAGGGTGATGTGGCCGTCGAAGCCACAGTCGATGAAGCCCGCCGTCGAGTGGATGAGCAAGCCCAACCGTCCGAGCGAGCTCTTGCCCTCGATCCGGGCGACGAGGTCATCGGGCAGGGCGATGCGCTCGAGCGTGGAGCCGAGCACGAACTCGCCGGGGTGGAGGACGAAGGGGCGTTCGTCGTCGATCTCGAAGAGGCGAGTGAGCTCCTCGAGGTTCTTCTTCACGTCGATGACCGCCATCGTGTGGTTGAGGAAGACGCGGAAGAAGCGGTCGAGACGCACGTCGACGGACGCCGGCTGGATCAGCGATGCGTCACTTGGCTCGAGCTGGATGCGGCCGGCTGCCAAGGCCTCTTTGATGCTCCGATCGGAGAGGATCACGGCGCCCGAACCTAGTGCCGCGCGGAGGAAGCGCCGGCGGCCTTGGCCGGCAGCTTGGGACCGAAGCGCTGATGCGCGGCCTGGGTGCTGACCCCCAGCGCTTGGCCGATCGACGCCCACGACGCACCTGAGTCGCGTGCGAAGCCCACGAGCACGAAGAGCTTGCGATCGGCAGCGTCGCGGAGCATCGCAGTGGCGGCCAGGGCTGCTCCCACGGTGAGCTCGCCATCGCCCGTCCTGCGCACGAGGTCACGCATGGCGTCGTCCATGATCGTGTCGGACGCGCCCTCGGGACCTCGCAAGCCCCCCGTCGCCATGTCGGCGAGCGTAGCCGTGCTGCGTCTTGGGCCGCTTCGAGGAGGGCGGCTAGGATGGTTTGGGCGGGTGTAGTTCAGCGGCAGAACATCAGCTTCCCAAGCTGAGAACGCGGGTTCGATTCCCGTCACCCGCTCCACCACGAAGTCCCAGGTCAGACCGCATTTTCTGTGTGGTGGGCCGATCGGGACAGGCCCCCGATTCGGGCCGGCGTGACCCTAGCGTGACCTTACGGGTCGGCCGTTGGGGTCCCGACCAAGGTCCCGTTGGCGGTCCCGGCGGCGATCAGGGCGTCGATGGCGTCGGCGATGGCCACGTCTCGGGCCTTGGTGGCGTGCTGGTAGCGAAGCGCCGCTTGCGGGCTGGCGTGACCGAGCCGGTACATGAGCTCCTTGGTCCCGGCACCCGTCGTGGCCGCGAGCGTGCCGGCGAGGTGGCGCAGGTCGTGGAGGTGGAGGTGCTCGATGCCGACGGCCGCACGAGCCCGGGCCCACTCCTTCTGGAGGACGTGCGGTGCGAGCGGGCCTCCCTTCTCACCGGTGAGCACGTAGCCGTCGCTCGCGGCTTGGGCGTAGTGCTCGAGGTGCCGGTGGAGGTCGTCGACCACGGCGGCAGG
>DAIQBC010000254.1:0-3998 GCA_036781345.1 Acidimicrobiales bacterium
TGTCGTGGAGGCGGTGCTCCGCGATGATCCCGGCCTTGGCCTTGTCGATCTGCTCAGACATCTGTAGGGGTACTCCGATTGGGGAGGTGGGACTGGGGCCCGGCTCTGGCGAGCGCTGCACTGGGCTGGCGACTCGGGGAGCGGAACTCCTCCACGGGCCACACGGGCGCCAGGAGGACGTGATCAGGGTAGCAGCAGGGCCCCGTGAGCCCTCAATCGCTCTTGGAGCGGGCGGGGAGCACCTTCCAGGTGAAGCGGGGCGGCTTGTGGAGATCCTCCGTGTCCGTGTGGCGGTGGCGGGGCGTCAAGTCCAGCACCAGGGCATCGGGGGCGTAGAGCACGGCCTCCACCTCGTCGTCGGTGGCGTCGACTGGGTCCACGCCCCGCTCGAGCTTCGCTCTGAGCACGGCGGTCCCCAGGCGCCCCCGCATGAGGGTGTGCATGATGCCCGGCATGGTCTCGGGGTCCTTGAGCAGCCACGAGTGGCTGCCGCCCTTCACCACCACGAGATCACCCCGGGCCCGGCGGGCGGCGTCCTTGGCGGTGGCCATAGGCACCGCGATGTCGCGGTCACCGTGGACGGCGAACACCGGGATCCGCTCCTCCCGCAGACGGTCCAGCATCCACCTAGAGCTCCCGCTGCGCAGGATCGAGGCGATCGGACCCAGCAGCCGCCACGGTCGCCGGGCGTGGCCCTGGATCGTGGGTGCCACCAACCGGCCGAGCTTTAGCGCCTGCTGGGGGTCGCGGAACCACGGGACGGTGGTCATGGTGTCGACGAGCAAGGTGGCTCCGGTACCGACCAACAGGGGCGGGAAGAGCCGGAAGACGTTGACCATGCGGTCCCAGGTGTCGCCCACGATGGCGTCGAGCAGGACCACCGCGATGGCCCGCTCCGGCTCGCGGGCAGCCAGCTCGGCGACCAGCCGGCCCCCCATGGAGTGGCCCACCAGCACCGCCGGGCCGACACCCAGGTGGTCGAGCACCCGGCCGAGCAGGGCGGCGTAGCTCTGCAGGCTCTGGGCACCGGTAGGAAGCCCGAGGGTGCCGCCGTGGCCGGCCGTGTCGACCGCGATCACCTTGAACCCAAGATCGACGAGGCGGGAGAGCGTCTGGGCGTAGAGGATCCCTTCCGCGGAGAACCCGTGGACCACCACCAGGGGGACCCCTCGTCCGCACACCGCCACCCCGACGACGTGACCATCCGGAAGCGTGATCTGGTGACGGGCCAGGCGCGGGAGGGCGACGTGGGCTTCCTCGGCGCGGTCCGGCCCCGGGCCGATGATCGGGTCCTCGGCCACCGCCAGATGACGGACCCGCTTCGACCGAGGGCCCGCCGGGTGCTCGACGTCGTCGTCCGTCCGGACCTTGATCGGTTCCCATCCGTCGTCGATCACCCACCGATTCTGGCGCACCCGGCCCCACCGCCTTGACATGGTGCGGTCGTGACGGGCTCAGACCAGGATCGCTCGCGCCTCTGCACAGTCACGCCGGATCTGCTCGACGAGGGCATCCACGTCCTCGTACTTGACCTCGCCCCGCAGGCGGGCCACGAAGCGCACCTTGGCAGCCTCGCCGTAGAGATCGCCGTCGAAGTCGAGCAGGTGGGCCTCCAGGAGGCTGGCGTGTGCCTCCTCGTAGAAGGTCGGACGACGCCCCAGCGAGATCGCGGCGCGATGTGCCGTTCCGTCGGGCCGCTCGTACCAGCCGGCGTAGATCCCGTCGGCCGGCAGCAGGATGTCCCCCGGTACGGAGACGTTGGCCGTGGGGAACCCGAGCGCCCTGCCCCGGGCATCACCCTGCGCCACCACGCCCCGCACCTCGTACGAGCGGCCGAGCATCGCGGTCGCCCGGGCCAGGTCGCCGGCCACCAACGCGTGCCGAATGGCCGTGGACGAGGCCTTCTCGCCGTCACCAGCCGGCACCCCGGCGATGTCGACGAGTGGCAGGCCCTCCACGTCGAACCCCAAGTCGGCGCCCATGCTGCGAAGCATGTCGACGTTGCCACGCCGCCGGTGCCCGAAGTGGAAGTCCTCCCCGACGATCACCACCCGCGCGGCCAGACAGTCGACGAGGACCTCCTGCACGAACTCCTCGGCCGGCTCCTTCGAACGGGCCTCGTCGAAGGACACGACCAGGCAGCGGTCGAGGCCCGTCGCGGACAGGAGCTCGAGCTTCTGCTCGAGGTCGGTGAGCAGTCGGGGGGCGGACTCGGGACGCACCACCGAGGCCGGGTGGCGGTCGAAGGTGACCACCGCGCTCTCCATCCGTCCTGCGGTGGCACGGGCCCGCACTTCGGCGATGACCGCCTGGTGCCCGAGGTGCACGCCGTCGTAGGCGCCGATGGTGACCACGCTCCCAGCGTCGGGCCGGGGACAGGCCCCGACGTCGTGGAGCACCTGCATCACCGGGAGGTTAGGTCTCGTCCGGCGACACCAGCACAACCGACGGCTTGGCGGTGTGGCCCCGGTGCGCCTCGTACACGGCGAGGAGAGCACCGTCCTCGCCCACCACCGGCCACGGCCCCTCGCCGGTTGCGCCGAGCCGCTCGAGCTCGAGCACCCTGCCATGGGAGACGTCCGTTGCCACCGCGGGTGGCACCACGATCGCGGCCAGGTCGCGCAGGGCCTCGGCCGGCGTGAGCAGCCGGTCAGGAGCGAGGGACTCGACCGGCACCGCGTCATCGACTGTGAAGGAGCCGATCGCCGTGCGCCGGAGGTCATGCAGGTGCGCCCCGCCCTGGAGAGCAGTGCCGATGTCGGCCGCCAGTGAGCGGACGTAGGTGCCGGACGAGCAGGTGACGACGATCGGGTAGCAGCCCTCGGATTGCGGTTCCCCCACCTCGAACTGGTGAACCGTCACCGGCCGAGCCACCCGCTCCACCTCGATTCCCGCACGGGCCAGCTCGTGGAGGCGGCGTCCACCTACCTGGACGGCCGACACCATCGGCGGCATCTGGAGGATCTCGCCGGTGAGGTCGGCAGCGGCGGCCCGCACGTCATCGATGCCGACCGTCCGCATGTCCCACGTGCCGGTGACCTCGCCTGACGCGTCGAGCGTGGAGGTGGCCGTGCCGAGCACGATGACGCCGGTGTAGGTCTTGGCGGGGAGCCCCAGGTAGCGGAGGAGCCGGGTGACCTTGCCCACGCCGAGCAGGAGCAGGCCCGTGGCGTCAGGGTCGAGCGTGCCGGAGTGGCCCACCTTGCGGGTGCCGAGCAGGCCCCTTGCTTTGGCCACGACATCGTGGCTCGTCCAGGCGGCCGCCTTGTCGATGAGGGCCAGCCCGTCGGGCCCGGGCACTCGGGGCATCAGCTCTCGTCGTGGATGTTGCGGAGCACCTCTTCGAGGCGTGCTGCGCCGCGGCCAACGGCGTCCGGCTTGAAGATCAGCTCGGGCGTGCGCTTGATGCGGGTCTGGCGACCGATGGCACCCTGAAGCCGATAGCGCTGCTCGCCCAGGGCCAGCAGCACCTGCTCGTCGTCGTCCTCCCCACCGAGGGAGTCGACGTAGACGACGGCACGACCGAGGTCGCCGTCGACCTCGACCGACATCACCGTGACCAGCTCGAGCCGCTCGTCGTCGATGCGTTCGAGCTCCTCCGCGAGGATCTCCTGGAACAGCTGGTTCAGCCGTGCCGTACGGGGGTAGTCGCGTGCGGTGTGTCTGGTGCGGGTGCGCCTGGCCATGTGGTGCCCCCCTGCTCAGGTGCGCGGGATCTCGCGCTCCTCGAAGGTCTCGATGATGTCGCCTTCCTTGAGGTCCTGGAAGTCCGACAGACCGATGCCGCACTCGTACCCCGTGGCGACCTCTCGGGTGTCCTCCTTGAACCGCTTCAGCGAGGAGATCTCACCCTTCCAGATGATCGTCCCGTCCCGCAGGAAGCGCACCTTCGATCCGCGGGTGATGACACCGTTGGTGACGTAGCAGCCGGCCACCGCACCCACACGAGGAACCCGGAACACGGCGCGGACTTCGGCGTCGCCGGTGATGATCTCTTC
>DAIQBC010000255.1:0-3991 GCA_036781345.1 Acidimicrobiales bacterium
GCGAACAGCGTGGCGCGCTCCCGGGCCCGCTCGTCGGCGTTGATGCTGGTGGCGTTGTAGGCGATGAGCAGTGCCAAGCAGAGGATGAAGAACTCGAGCACCCGGAAGATCCCCGTGAAGCTGGCCATGCTGTCCTTGAGGATCTTGGTCGCCGCTGCGATCGGCTGCACCGAGGCCACTCCGTCGAGCTCGAAGAGGTCTCGCTTGACCGCATCGGGATCCGACCCTGCGGCGGGGAGCACGTAGAGCTCGTTGGCGATGTCCTCCGCACCGAAGGCCGCGAGCTGAGATCGGTCGATGTAGGCGTTGAAGCGGAAGGCACCCGGATGGATGCCGGTCACGGTCACCGGCGTCCGCACAACGGTGAAGCCCTCGGTCGTGAGCGCGGGGTGCTCGAGCTCGACCGTGTCTCCGGTCTCGACCCCCAGGTCCGCGGCCGCCTTCTGGGAGATGAGCAGCCCACTGCGGTCTTCGAGCGAGCCCCGGACGAGGCTGGGCGCCCACACGTCGCTCTCCAGGTCCACGACCTCGAGGAGGACTTCGAGATCCTTGACTCCCGGTGCGCCGACTCGGGCGCCCACGCGGACCACGGGCGAGACGCGGCCGACGCTCGGGGCCGCCTCGATGGCGGCCACCTCCGGGCCGTTGGTGGCCACGAAGCCTTCGAGGCCGACCGTCACTCGATCGGGGTGATCCTGCACGAGCTCGCGGTCGTTGCGGTCCATCGTGCCGAGGAAGGAGTCGAGCATGCCCAGGATGGCGACGAGGGTGGAGATGGCGGCGCCGATGCCCAGGGCTGTCAGCACGGTGCGGCGGGGGGTCCGCAGCACGTTGCCGAGGGGCATGCGCCGCAGCGCGCTGACGGGCCAACGAAGGCGGCGGAGGAGCGGTGCCAGACCGCCGTGGGATTGCCGGTGGGTGATCGAGATGGCCTCCACGGGTGTGACCCGCACGGCCCGCCACACCGGCCACACCGTGGCCAGCAGGGGGACGGCGACACCGAGGGCGGCGCCGCGCAGGAACATGGCCGGCTGGAAGTCCGTGCGCCAAACGGGAAGGGGTAGGACCGAGGTGTACACGGGCCGCAAGGCCAGGAGGACGAGCATGCCGACGAGCAGGCCGAGCGCGGCTCCGATCGCGGCGATCTGCGCACCCACCAGCAACGGTCGTCGTGCCAGCTGCCGGGGCGGCATGCCCAGCGCCATGCCGATCCCGATCTCACGCCGTTGCGCCTCGACCATCCGGTTGATCAGGTTGAAGGCGCCGAACGCGGCGCCGGCGAGGATGAGCCCGGCGAAGACGTTCCAGAGACGCTGGTCACCCTCGATGTCGTCGTACAGGATCCGGTAGGCGTCTTCGTCCTGTCTCGTCAGCACCGTCACGCCGAGACCCGACCCCTCGAAGGCTCGCTCGAGGTCGCGAGCAATCGCGACGGGGTTGGCGTCGGCCCGCAGTCGGAGGACGAGGTCGTTGACCCGGCCTGGCTTCCCGGTGAGGGCCTGGACGGTCTCGAGAGGAGCGAAGAGCACCGCAAAGTTGGCCTCTGCGAAGAAGCCACCCTCCTCGGTCATGACCAGGAAGTACTCGGGGCTGAGGCCGGTTCCCACGTAGCGGACGGTTGCGCCACCGGCGATGCGGACCGTGCCCGCGGGGGGCAGCTCGTAGAACTTGGCGAAGCTGCGCTCGAGGACCGCGATGGGCATGCCCTCGTCCGCGGCCGTCAGTCCGCGGCCATGACCGGTGGCGACGGAGATCTGGTTGACCAGCGGCCCGCCGTTCGTCGTATCGACCCCCACGAGACGGCCGGGCACGAGGATCGTCTTGTCTCCTGTGGACGCGTCGACCTGCGTCGGCAGGATGAGGCGCTCCTCCGCGCTCGTGACCACCCCGGGGTCGGGCAGGGAGGTCAACGCGGCCAGCATGTTGCCGGTGGCGGTGTCCGCACCCTCTGCGGAGCGCACACGCAGGTCGTACATGGCGGTCTGCTCGAAGCTGGCATCGTTCGACTCCCGCCGCCAGATCGCCGTGCTGCCCAGCGCGGAGAAGATCCCTGTGCCGATGGCGATGATCAGTGCGATGGCGGTGACCTGCAGCCAGGTGCGCCGCATGTCCCGGGCAGACCATCGCAGGAGGAAGAGCAGCCGCATTGGTCACCTACCAGCGCAGGTCGTTGATCGAGGTGCGGCCCCCGAGGGGCGGACCGTCGCTCGCGATCTCGCCACTGCTGAGCTCCACGACTCGGTCCGCGATCCGGGAGATCTCTCGATTGTGCGTGACCACGACGACGGTGTGCCCGGCGATGGCCTGGGCCTGCAACAGCTCGAGGACTTGCACGCCGGTCCGGAAGTCGAGGTCGCCGGTCGGCTCGTCAGCCACCAAGAGGGGATTGCCCGTGGCCAACGCCCGCGCGATCGATACCCGCTGCTGCTCGCCGCCCGACAGCTCGCTTGGGTAGTGGTGAAGGCGCTCGCCTAGGCCGATCTGCTCGAGGACCTCGATCGACCGCTTCCTCGCGTCGCGCGCCTTCCCCTTGATCTCGGCTCCGCACTGCACGTTCTCGAGTGCGGTGAGGGTGGGGAACAGGTTGAAGGTCTGGAACACGAAGGACACCGTCTCGCGGCGGAACTTGAACAGGCCCTGCCGGCTCGTCCCGGTGATGTCCTGCCCGCCGACCACCACCCGTCCCTCGCTCGCCGTGTCGAGGGCGCCGATCAGGTTGAGGAGCGTCGTCTTGCCGCTGCCGGATGGGCCGAGGACCACGGCGAACTCGCCCTGGTCGATCTCCAGGTTCACGTCGCGCAGGGCGTGCACCACGTTGCCCCCGACCTCGTAGCGCCGTGACACGCCTTCGAGCAGCACAGTGGTGGGCACACCGGGTCGGTGGCCGGGATGGGTGCCGACGGTGGATGAGGTGTCGCTCATGCGGAGACCTTCACGGGCACCTCGACGACGTTGATCTGACTGCCGTCCTTGGCCGAGAGCTCGAACACGATGACGCTGCCGACCCCCGACCGGGGCATATCGAAGGTGGCGGTGACGTCGAAGGTGCCGCGCGTGCCGGAGCCGGAGGTGGCCATGGCCGGCTCGTCGTAGACGATCAGGCCGTCGCCGTCGGTGACGTTCACCACGAACGACGCTTCGAAGGTGTTGGCCGTTCCGGTGATCCGCAGCGGGCTGGTGACCTCCGCGAAGGGCAGCGGCGACTCCACCAGGATGGCCGGGGTCAGCGACTCCCAGTCGGCCCGGGTCTGCGGGGTGTCGAGCATCACGCCCTCACCCCCGAGGACGGTAAGCGGCTGGCCGTTCACCTCGAACGACACCGACTCGACGGTGGGGAACTGGGTGAGGGTGAACACGACCTCGGCCACCCGCCCCATCATCGAGAGGGACCCGCCACCCGAGGTGAACTCTGCGGACAGGTCGACGGTGGCGACCTTGTCCGTGATGGTCACGCCGAGGGCTTCGGTGCCCTCCGGGATCGTGGTGCTGAAGCCGATCTGCTGCTCGGCCTCGGTCGGCCCGGTCAGCAGGTGCCCGAGGGCCTCAGCCGCCACCGAGTCGCCGGACATCGGCCGGGCCACCGGCCCCACCTTCTCCTCGCGCAGGAAGTAGACGCGCAGGTCGTCAGGCGACGGCAGCGGGGTGGTCGAGCTGGTGGCCTCAGAGGTGGTTGTGGTCGTCTCGGTCGTGGTGGTGGTGCCGGTCTGCTCGGTGTCGCTGCCGCAGGCCGCGACACCACCGCCGAGCAGGACGGTGGCCAGCAGGGCACTGGTGCGGAGCGCGTGGAGGAAGCGCATGGCGGGAACCTCCCGGTAGGGATGGCTCCATCGTGCGCCCATGATGGCCGAGTCGCCCACGGCCGAAGGTCCCGCAGGGCGCAGTCCACTGGCACAGGTGGCTAGCGTCGGCCCCGCTCGGGCGCGTAGCTCAGCTGGCTAGAGCGCTGCCCTTACAAGGCAGATGTCGGGGGTTCGAGTCCCTCCGCGCCCAC
>DAIQBC010000256.1:0-3985 GCA_036781345.1 Acidimicrobiales bacterium
TCGACCAGGCCGAGACGATCGACCACTTCCGGGCGATCCGCGACGACCTCGACCGCCTCACCCGCGCCGTGTCGATGCTCGAAGCGGCCGACCAGCTCGGTCTCGAGGGAGAGCCCAACCCGTCGCTGTACCAGATGCTGCTCGGCGCGCTGCGCTCGTTGGCCGGGCGGTGCGGTCCGCTCGTGCTTCCGGGCTTCTTCCTGAAGGTTCTCGCCCTCGAGGGGTTCCGCCCGGTGGTCGACCGCTGCATCGAGTGCGATGGCGAGACGGATCTCGTGGCCTTCGACCTCGACACTGGTGGCACTCGTTGCTCCGCCCACCGCGCCGGGGTGACCATCTCACCCGGGGCGCTCGCGCTGCTGAACGACATCTTGGGCGGACGTCTCAGCCAGGCCCTCGCCGAGCCGCCGTCGGCGGCCACCACCGAGGTGGAGCACCTGGCCACCCGCTCGTTGGAGCACCACCTCGAGCGCCGCCTCCGCTCGGTCGCCATCCTCGATCGGGGGTAGCCGCCCCGCCGCAGGGCTACTGGCCGGGGATGGGCGACCAGGCCTTGGTGGCCTCGTCCCACTGCATCCAGACCCCTCGCGCGGGATCCCACTGGATGTAGGTGCCCCGGGCGTCGTCCCAGTGCGGGGCGTCGGTGGGGGGCGCGGTGGGCGGCGCCGGCGCGGCCCACCCGGCCGCGCTTGGGTCGACCGCCTGGCCCCAGCCGACCCCGGGGGCACCGGCGACGCCGGGTGGGGCGGTGAGGCCGGGCACGACGATCGGGGAGCCCGCCGCCGACGCGCGCACCACGAAGGTCTTGGCCACCATGTCGCCCACGCGCCGGTGCCCCACGGTCGTGAGTCCCACGATGAAGCCGACGAGAGGGAGGAAGTAGGGGAAGGCGTCCACGATCCACAGCAGCCAGCGCACGAGCGCCTTGACGATGCCGGGAGCTCGACCGTCCTCCCGCACGACGCGGATGCCGGTGATCAGCTTGCCGAGCGTCCAGCCGGTGAGACCCTGGACGAGCACGAACAGGCCGAAGGTGCCGCCCCAGTACAGGGCCGTCGGGCCACCCATGCCCTTGTCGGTGAAGTACACCCGGTCATCGACGTCCTCGAAGTTGATGCAGACGCCGTTGCGCTCGTTCGTGTAGCGGTCGCAGAACTCCTGCGCTCCCACGGGAAGGTCAGCCACCGCCTTGTACTCGAGCTGTGCGGTGGCGAGCATGAACACCGGCACGAGGATGAGGGCCGCATCGATGATCGCGGCGAGGACCCGTCGTCCGAAGACGCCGGTGGGATCGGTCTGCACGGGGTACGCCATACGGCCATCGTTCTACCGCATCTCGTGATCGGGCCAGGGACAGAGGCCGGTAGCCTGCGCGCCTATGCCAGCCACGCCCGATCCAGCGCTCTTCGACAAGGTCGTCAACCTGTGCAAGCGCCGCGGCTTCGTGTTCCCGTCGGCGGAGATCTACGGGGGATTCCGGTCCACGTACGACTATGGGCCCCTCGGCGTGCTCATGCTCCGCAACGTGAAGGACGCCTGGTGGCGCTCCATGGTGCAGCTCCGCGACGACGTGGTCGGCCTCGACGCGTCGATCCTCACGCCGCCCCCGGTGTGGGAGGCCTCCGGGCACCTGGCCAACTTCACCGACCCCTTGGTCGACTGCAAGGAGTGCAAAGAGCGCTTCCGGCTCGACAAGCTCGACGACCCGGGCACCTGCCCGAGCTGCGGATCGACGGACAGCTTCACCGAGGCCCGCCAGTTCAACCTCATGTTCAAGACCCACGCGGGGCCGGTGGAGGGAGCGGGCCAGGAGGTCTACCTGCGGCCCGAGACGGCGCAGGGCATGTTCCTCAACTTCAAGAACGTGCTGGAGACATCCCGCAAGAAGCCGCCCTTCGGCATCGCCCAGGTGGGCAAGTCGTTCCGCAACGAGATCACCCCGGGCAACTTCGTGTTCCGCACCCGCGAGTTCGAGCAGATGGAGATGGAGTTCTTCGTGCCCCCGGCCGAGGCACAGCACTGGTACGAGTACTGGTGCCAGCAGCGCCTCGACTGGTACCTCGAGCATGGCATCCCCGCTGACATGCTGCGGCTGCGGCCCCACGACGCCGACGAGCTCTCCCACTACTCGTCGGGCACGTCTGACGTGGAGTTCCTGTTCCCTTGGGGCTTCGACGAGCTCGAGGGGATCGCCAACCGCGGGGACTACGACCTCCGCCAGCACGCGGAGCACTCGGGCGAGCGGCTCGAGTTCTTCGATCAGACCACCAACGAGCACTACGTGCCCCACGTGATCGAGCCGGCCGCCGGCGCCACCCGCACCATGATGGCCTTCCTCATGGCCGCCTACGCCGAGGAAGAGGTGCACGGCGAGACGCGCACCGTGCTGCGTCTGCACCACCGCATCGCGCCCCACCAGGTGGCCGTGCTTCCCTTGTCGAAGAAGGACACCCTCACGCCGGTGGCCCGCGAGGTGTTCCAGCTCCTGGCCCCGCACTTCATGTGCGACTACGACGAGACCCAGGCCATCGGCCGTCGCTACCGACGCCAGGACGAGGTGGGCACCCCCTTCTGCCTGACGGTCGACTTCGAGAGCCTGGTCGATCGCGCCGTCACTGTGCGTGACCGAGACACCATGGCCCAGAAGCGGGTGGCCATGGACGATCTGGTCGGTCACCTGCGGGCGGCGCTGCGCTGACGGGCGTTGCCACGGGCCGTCGAGGTGCCTAGGGTGCAGGGCAACGGGGGCTGCTCCCGCCCGCCCAGCCCCCGCCAGCAGCGACCGCCGGGTCCCCTCGGGGATGCGGCGGTCGTTGCGCGTACAAGGAGCAGACCGGCGCCTTGGACGACGCCCGGTTCCGGCGCCGGCGGGTTGTCCACCACTCTCCGTGGCCGGACGTCCGATCGCGCCTCGACCGGGATTGTCGCCGCGAAGCCGGTCAACCCTTAGGCTCTGCGCTCGTGCCCTACCTCTACAGCTTCGATCACAAGCATCGCCACGCGCCGATGGAGATGAAGGACCTCCTCGGCGGCAAGGGCGCCAACCTGGCGGAGATGACCTCGGTGCTGAGGTTGCCAGTGCCCCCGGGCTTCACCATCACCACCGACGCGTGCCGTGCTTATCTGGCCACCGGCTGGCCGGCGGCCCTCGACGACGAGGTGGCCAAGGCCGTCCGCAAGGTCGAGCGGACCATGGGCAAGCGGCTCGGCGACCCAGCCGATCCGTTGCTGGTGAGCGTGCGCTCAGGTGCCAAGTTCTCGATGCCGGGGATGATGGACACCGTGCTCAACCTGGGGCTCAACGATGCGTCGGTGGAGGGTCTGGCCACCCAGACCCGTGACGTCCGCTTCGCCTACGACTCGTATCGCCGCTTCATCGCGATGTACGGCCGCATCGTGCTCGGCGTCGAGGGCGCCGAGTTCGACCGGCTCCTCGACACGGCCAAGGAGTGGGACGGGGTCACCGACGACGCCAAGATCAGCGCCGAGACGCTGCAGCGGCTCTGCCGGCGCTACCAGGACGTGGTGGCGCGGGCCACGGGCCGACCGTTCCCGCAGGACCCCGTGGTGCAGCTGCGGGGCGCCATCGAAGCCGTGTTCCGGAGCTGGGGTGGGGCCAGGGCCATCGCGTACCGCGACCGAGAGCGCATCCCGCACGACCTCGGCACCGCGGTGAGCGTGCAGACGATGGTCTTCGGGAACCGCGACGACCAGAGCGGCACCGGCGTGGGCTTCACGCGCAACGCGTCGACCGGTGAGGCGACGCCCTACGGCGACTTCCTGGTCAACGCCCAGGGTGAGGACGTCGTGGCCGGCATCCGGATGACAGAGGATCTAGACGCGTTGGCGCGCACCTTCCCGTCGATCCACGACGAGCTGCTCGTGATCTTCGCCCGCCTCGAGAAGCACTACCGCGACATGTGCGACACGGAGTTCACCATCGAGCAGGGGAAGCTCTGGATGCTCCAGACCCGCATCGGAAAGC
>DAIQBC010000257.1:0-3940 GCA_036781345.1 Acidimicrobiales bacterium
CCCAGCTCCCGCCACGCCGCGTAGGAGATCCCCTTGCGAGCGCTGTAGGCGGCGGCGGCCGCCACGAACTCCTTCTCGAGGCCGGTGAGGTCGACCTTCTCGCCCGTGGCGTCCAGCTCGACCTTGAGGTCCAGGCGCTCCTGGATGAGCTGCAGACGCTTGAGCGGGTCGGCGGACACGAGCTCGATGTCGATCCGGTCGAGTCGCTTCTGCATCGATTCCGGCGTGCGCTTGCGCCCTCGCTTCGGCTTGTGGGCGTCAAGTGCTTCGAGGTATCGGCGCACGGATCTTCCCTGATTGCGCCCTTCGGCGAGCGCCGCCTTGTGCTCATCAGACATGGGTGTTCGGGTGCGCTTTGTGGCCATGTCGGCCATCCTATTTGATGGGTTGCCGGGGCTGCTCATTTGGCCCGGTCTGGGGCGATCGCGGGGGCCGCGTAGGCTGCCCGCGTGGTTTCGGATCCCAACCTTGACGCTGAGGTATCGCTGCACCAGGCCCTCGGTCTGACCGACGACGAGGCCCACTCCATCGAGGGCCTCCTCGGTCGGCGCCCCAACCACCTCGAGCTGGCCATGTACTCGGTCATGTGGTCGGAGCACTGCTCCTACAAGTCGTCTCGGATCCATCTGCGGCGTCTTCCCACCGAGGCGCCCCAGGTGCTCGTAGGGCCGGGCGAGGGGGCGGGCGTCGTCGACCTCGGCGACGGGATCGCGGCCGCCTTCCGCATCGAGAGCCACAACCACCCGTCGGCCATCGAGCCCTATGAAGGGGCTGCTACCGGGGTCGGCGGCATCCTGCGTGACGTGTTCTCGGTTGGAGCGCGCCCGATCGCCCTCATGGATCCCCTGCGGTTCGGCCCCCTCGATGACCCCCGCAGCCGATGGATCGCCGAGGGGGTGGTCGCCGGTGTATCCGGCTATGGGAACTCGGTGGGGGTCCCGACCGTAGGCGGTGAGACCGTGTTCGATCCCACCTATCAGGACAACCCGCTCGTCAACGTGTTCTGCTTGGGATTGCTGCCCCACGACCGCCTCGTGCTGGCACGGGCCTCCGGTGTGGGCAACCTCGCGGTGCTCTTCGGATCCTCCACCGGCCGAGACGGCATCGGGGGGGCCAGCGTGCTGGCGTCGGCCGGGTTCGGGGCCGATGGAGCGGACGACGACAAGCGCCCCAGCGTGCAGGTCGGTGATCCGTTCGAGGAGAAGCGCCTGATCGAGGCGTGCCTCGAGATCCTCGATGCCGGCCTCGTCGTGGGCATCCAGGACCTCGGCGCGGCAGGCATCACGGGTGCCGCCAGCGAGACCTCGTCCAAGGGCGGCGTGGGCATGGACCTCTACCTGTCCGAGGTGCACGTGCGCGAAGCGGGCATGGCCCCCTTCGAGATCATGATCAGCGAAAGCCAGGAGCGCATGCTGGCCATCACGGAGCCCGGGAAGCTCGACGACCTCCTCGCGATCTGCGCCAAGTGGGAGGTCAAGGCCTCGGTGATCGGCACCGTCACCGGCACGGGGCGGTTCCGGATCCTCGACCACCTCGATGGGGAGGTGCTCGGTGACATCCCCGCCGCCTCGTTGGATGCGGACGCGCCGCTCTACGACCGGCCCTTGCAGGAGCCGGTCGGGCGGGCCGAGCGCCTCGCCGACCGTGAGGCGGAGCTCGCCGCCCCTGTGGACATCGGCGCCGACCTCCTCGAGCTGCTCCTCGATCCGACGTGGGTGTTCCGCCAGTACGACCACCAGCTGTTCCTCAACACAGTGGAGGGCCCCGGCGGCGACGCCACCGTGCTGCGCCTCAAGCACCCGACCACCGGTGTGGACACCGGCCGTGCCCTCGGGCTCACGTGCGACGGCAACCACCGCTGGTGCGCGCTCGACCCGCGACGCGGCACGGCGCTCGTGGTCGCAGAGGCGCTGATGAACCTGGCGTGCGTGGGCGCCCGCCCGCTGGGCCTCGTGAACTGCCTCAACTTCGGGAACCCGGAGCACCCCGAGGTCATGTGGCAGCTCTCGGAGGCGATCGACGGGATGGGGGAGGCCTGCCGGGCCTTCGGGATCCCGGTCGTCGGCGGCAACGTGAGCCTCTACAACGAGAGCCGGGGTCGCGACATCGACCCCACTCCCGTGGTGGGCCTGGTCGGTGTGGTCGACCGGCTCGACCGACCCCCACCGGGCGTGGGCTTCGTCGAGGGGGGCACCCTCCTCCTGCTCGGTCCCGATGCTCGTTCGCTGTCCGGCTCCCGCTGGGCATGGGAGCGCGGTCATCAGGCCGGGTCGCCTCCCGATCTTGACCTCGACGCCCACCTCGCCGCGGTGCACCTCGTGCGGGACCTCGTCAGCCAAGGACTCCTCGCCGGCGTCCACGACACCGCCGACGGGCTCGGGGTGGCGCTGGCCGAGATGGCCGTCGGGCGAGGCCACGGGTGCCAGGTGGACGTGCCGGTGGCCGATCACGCCTGGCTCTTCGCGGAGTCGCCCAGTCGGGTGGTGGCGTGCGTGGCGGCCGAGAACACCGCTGCAGTGGCGCGCTCGGCGCAGTCGGCGGGTGTGCAGTTGACGGAGCTCGGCCGGGTCGTCGGGGCGCGCATCGCCGTGGCCGGCCTGCTCGATGTGAGCCTCGATGACGCCACGACGGCGTGGCGCGGCCGGCTGCCCCACGCCATGGACGCCGGGGCCACGCACTAGGTGGTCCCGGCTCGAGCCGACAAGGCGGTGGCGGTGCGTCCGTTGTGCGGCCACCCGGCACGGGCCTGGCAGACTGACCTCGTGCCCGCCGGCGACGAGCTCGACGACCGATCCCTCGACGACAGCCCGAAGGAAGCCTGCGGTGTCTTCGGCATCTACGCGCCCGGGCAGCCCGTTGCCCATCTGACCTACCTCGGCCTCTTCGCCCTCCAGCATCGAGGCCAGGAGTCGGCGGGCATGGCGGTCAGCGATGGCGACGATGTGACGGTCGTGAAAGACCAGGGCCTGGTCGCCGCCGTGTTCGACGACCGGACCCTGGCCGGGCTCGACGGCCACCTTGCCATCGGCCACTGCCGCTACTCCACCACGGGCTCGTCGACCTGGCGCAACGCCCAGCCCGCCTACCGGGGCGCCGGCACCCGCCACTTCGCCCTCGGCCACAACGGCAACCTCACCAACACCGAGGCGCTGGCGACGGAGGAGGGGATGCTCCAGGGCACGGTCACCAGCGACACCGACCTCATCGCGGAGCTCATCGGCAACGAGCTCGCCCACCTCCCTGAGGAGGCGAGCGACGAACGCGACCTCGAGCGCGTTCTCGCCAAGGTCCTGCCGCGGCTAGAGGGGGCCTTCTCCCTCGTCGTGATGGACGAAAGCCGTGTCGTCGGCGTGCGCGACCCCAACGGCTTCCGGCCCCTGTGCCTCGGCAAGCTCGATCACGGTTGGGTGCTGGCCTCGGAGAGCCCCGCTCTGGACATCGTCGGCGCCCACTTCGTGCGGGAGCTCGACCCGGGCGAGATGGTGGTGATCGACGCCATGGGTCCCCGGTCGCTGCGGCCCTTCCCCGACGAGCGGGTCGACCCTCGGCTGTGCCTCTTCGAGTTCGTGTACTTCGCCCGGCCCGACACCCGCCTCTACAACCAGAGCGTCCACCAGGCCCGCATCCGCATCGGTGAGCAGCTTGCCGACCAGGCGCCGGTGGAGGCCGACATGGTGATGGGTGTGCCCGAATCGGGCGTGCCCGCGGCCGAGGGCTTCGCCCGGCGGAGCGGGATCCCGTTCGGCCAGGGTGTGGTGAAGAACCGGTACATCGGTCGCAGCTTCATCGCCCCCAGCCAGGAGCTGCGGGCCCGCGCCGTGCGCATGAAGCTGAACCCGTTGCGCGAGAACGTGGTCGGCAAGCGCATCGTCGTCGTTGACGACTCGATCGTGCGCGGCACCACGCAGAAGCAGCTCACCAAGATGCTGCGCGAGGCGGG
>DAIQBC010000258.1:0-3939 GCA_036781345.1 Acidimicrobiales bacterium
GTGCTCGACGAACCGACCTCGGCCCTCGATCCCACCGCGGCCGAGGAGGTGCTGTCGGCCGTCACCCGTCTCGTGCACGACCTTGGGATCACCGTGGTGATGGCTGAGCACCGCCTCGAGCGGGTGATCCAGCACGCGGACCACGTGGTGCTGCTCGACGGCGCAGGCTCGGCCCGACACCTGCTGCCCGGCGAGGCGCTGGCGTCCTCGGAGCTGGCCCCACCGGTGGTGCGCCTCGGTCGCCTGGCCGGATGGCACCCGCTCCCGCTCTCGGTGCGCGACGCGCGTCGTCTCGCCGCCCCCCTGCGCGAGGAGCTCGCGGGCTGCTCGACGCCCGTCGTCCTCGCCCCTGCCCCCGGTGCCGCGGATCGGCGGCCGCTGCTCGACGCCCATGACCTCGTGGTGCGCTACGGCGACGTGCTGGCGCTGCGGGGTGTCGACCTCGCGGTGAGCGCCGGCGAGGTCGTGGCCGTGATGGGCCGCAACGGATCCGGGAAGTCGTCGCTGCTGTGGGCCCTCCACCCGGCGGGCCGTCGTCAGGGAGGCTCCGTGCGGGTGGACGGGGCCGATGTGGCCGGTGCGCGCCCGCCCCAGGTGGCCTTGGTGCCCCAGACGCCGGCCGACCTGCTCTACCTGGCCACGGTGGACGAGGAGTGCGCGCAAGCCGATCGCGAGATGGGCCGCGAGCCCGGCACCTGCCGGGCGCTCGTCGATCGGATCGTGCCCGGGATCCCGGGTGACCGTCACCCGCGCGACCTGTCCGAAGGTCAGCGGCTGGGGTTGGTGCTCGGCGTCCAGCTCACCGGCGCCGCCCGCGTCGTGCTGCTCGACGAGCCGACGCGCGGGCTCGACCATCTCGCCAAGGAGCGCCTCACCGCCGTCCTGGTCGGTCTCGCCGCGGCGGGCCACGCCGTGGTGGTGGCCACCCACGACGTCGAGTTCGTGGCTCGCACGGCGCACCGGGTGGTGGTGCTGGCCGAGGGCGAGGTGGTGGCCGACGGTTCGACGGCGGAGGTGGTGGTGGCCTCCCCGGCCTTCGCGCCGCAGGTGGCCAAGGTCCTGCACCCGGAGCCGTGGCTCACGGTGGACGACGTCGCCGGCGCGCTGGCCGGTGCGGGGGTGGATCGGTGAGCGCGGTGACCACCCCGGCCCGGCGCGACCGGCCCGTCCTGCGGATGGCCCCGCGCACCGCGGTGGCCCTCACCGTGGCCTCCGTGGCCGGGCTGGCGATGTTCGCCTGGCCGCTGCTCATCGACCCTCCGCCCGACTTCACCCACACCCGCGACGCGCCCTTCGTCTTCGCGCTGATCCTCCCGGCTCTGGTCGGCATCGTGCTGGCCGAGATGACCAGCCGCGGGATGGACACGAAGGCCATCGCCATGCTGGGCGTGCTCTCGGCGATCGGGGCGGCGATGCGACCGCTCGGCGCCGGGACCGGCGGCATCGAGCTGGTGTTCTTCCTCCTGGTGCTCGGGGGGCGCGTCTACGGACCCGCCTTCGGCTTCGTGCTCGGGTCGACCACGCTCTTCGCCTCGGCCCTGCTCACGGGCGGGATGGGTCCGTGGCTGCCGTTCCAGATGCTGGCGTCGTCCTGGGTGGGGCTGTTCGCGGGGATGCTGCCGTCGTGGCGGGGCCGGGCCGAGATCGCCCTGCTCGCCGTCTACGCCGGTCTGTCGGCCTACCTCTACGGGTTCCTGGTGAACCTGTGGGGCTGGCCCTTCAGCATCGGCGGCGACACCGCCCTGTCCTACGTGGCCGGCGACGCCGTGCGGGCGAACCTGCATCGCTTCCTGCTGTACACGCTGGCCACCTCCACCTGGGGCTGGGACACCGGCCGGGCCATCACCAACGTGGCCGCGGTGCTCCTCGTCGGCCGTGCGGTGCTGGCCACCCTGCGTCGGGCCACCCGCAAGGCGGCCTTCGACGCTCCCGTCGAGTTCGCCGCGGGATGACGCGCGGCCTGGGCACGAGCCGTGTCCGCGGCGTAGCAGGCGAGGATGTGTGAGCATGGTGCAGGTGTCCCGCACAAGGGGGTAGGCGCGTGCTGGCCGATCAGATCCTGGAACGCAAGGGGCGGCAGGTGTCCACCATCCCGCCCAGCACGACCGTGCGAGCGGCCACGGAGGCGCTGGCCGCCGCCAACGTCGGCGCGCTGGTCGTGTCGCCCGACGGCGCCGCGCTCGCCGGCATCGTCTCCGAGCGCGACATCGTGCGCCGATTGGCCACCGACGGCCCCGCTCTGCTCGACCAGCCGGTATCGGTCGTGATGGAGGCCGAGCTGCACACGTGCAGTGGAGGAGACCACGTCGATCACCTCATGCACCTGATGACCGAGCACCGCATCCGTCATCTGCCGGTGGTGGCCGACGGGGTGCTGGTGGGGATCATCAGCATCGGTGACGTGGTGAAGACGCGGGTCGACGAGCTGGAGACGGAGAAGTCACAGCTCGTCGACTACATCCGCGGCCGCTAGCAGCCGGGCAGCCGCCCTGCCTGTCGCACCCTGTCGGTAGCGTTGGGAGGTGGCCACACCGCACCCGCTCGCTCCCTTCTCGCCGGCGGTGCGGGCCTGGTTCGAGACGTCGTTCCCCGAGCCCACCCCTCCCCAGGCCAAGGGCTGGCCGGCCATCGCCAGCGGCGAGCACACGCTGATCCTGGCCCCCACCGGCTCCGGCAAGACGCTCTCGGCGTTCCTGTGGGGGATCGACCGGCTGGTCAGCCGCCCGGTGCCCACGGACCGCACTCACCGCACCCGTCTGCTCTACGTGTCGCCCCTGCGGGCGCTGGCGGTGGACATCGAGAAGAACCTGCGCAGCCCCCTCCAGGGCATCCGCCTGGCCGCCGAGCGGCTAGGCGAGCCCTACACCGAGCCCACCGTCGGGATGCGCACCGGCGACACCCCGGCCGACGAGCGCCGGCTGCTGGTGCGCAACCCGCCCGACATCCTCATCACCACGCCCGAGTCGCTCTACCTGATGCTCACCTCCGCGGCCCGCGAGACGCTGCGGGGCGTGGAGGCGGTCATCATCGACGAGATCCACGCGCTGGCCGCCACCAAGCGCGGCAGCCACCTCGCCCTCACGCTCGAGCGCCTCGACCACTGGGTGAGCCAGGGCGGCGGGGCGTCGCCGCAGCGCATCGGGCTGTCCGCCACGCAGCGGCCGCTGGAGGAGATCGCCCGCTTCCTGGGCGGCACCGCCGTCGACAAGGCCGGGGAGCGGCGCCCGCGCCCGGTCACGGTGGTCGACGCGGGTGTGCGCAAGCCGCTGGAGATCGAGGTGGTGATCCCGGTCGACGACATGGCCGAGCTCGGCACCGTCATCGACGAGCCCACCTCCGGCCCGGCCGCCGCCGGCCCGGCCCGCAGGTCGATCTGGCCGGCCATGCACCCGCGGCTGCTCGAGCTGGTACAGGAGCATCGCTCCACGCTGATCTTCGTCAACGCCCGCCGCCTGGCCGAGCGGCTGGCCACGCGGCTCAACGAGCTGCACTGGGAGGGCGAGAACCGCTCCGCGGAGGCCGAGGGCAACCCGCCCGTGCAGGAGGAGCTGGTGAAGGCGCACCACGGCTCGCTGTCCCGGGAGCGGCGCCTCCAGATCGAAGACGAGCTGAAGTCGGGCCGGCTCAAGGGGCTGGTGGCCACCTCCAGCCTGGAGCTGGGCATCGACATGGGGGCGGTCGACCTCGTCATCCAGGTGGAGTCGCCCGGCTCGGTGGCCACCGGGCTGCAGCGCGTGGGCCGGGCCGGCCACCAGGTGGGCGCCCCCAGCCGCGGGAAGCTGTTCCCCAAGCACCGGGCCGACCTGCTCGAGGCAGCCGTGGTCGTGGAGCGCATGCAGGCGGGCCAGATCGAGGCCACCCACTACCCGCGGAACCCGCTCGACGTGCTGTGCCAGCAGATCGTGGCCATGTGCGCGCTCGACGAGTGGCCGCTCGACG
>DAIQBC010000259.1:0-3923 GCA_036781345.1 Acidimicrobiales bacterium
ACCTCGACGTCACGCTCCCGAGCGCCCCCGTGCCGGCCGGCCGCGCGCGGCGACCGGCCCTGATGCAGATCCACGGCGGCGCGTGGGTCCTGGGAGACAAGCGCGAGCAGGGCATCCCTCTGCTCAACCACATGGCAGCCCAGGGCTGGGTCGGGTTCAACGTGAACTACCGGATGAGCCCTGGGGTGGCGATGCCCACCCACTTGATCGACCTCAAGCGGGGCTTGGCCTGGATCAAGGAGCACGCCGACGAGTTCGGCATCGACCCCGACTTCGTCTGTGTCACCGGCGGTTCGGCCGGCGGGCACCTCACCGCGATGATGGGGCTCACGGCCAACGAGCCGCGGTTCCAGCCCGGCTTCGAGGATGCTGACACCACCGTGGCGGCCGCGGTGCCCTTCTACGGCATCTACGACTTCACCGATGCCGGCACCTTCGGCAGCGATCCGCAGGTCTTCACGAGGTTCCTCGAGCCCATCGTGATGCAGGCCTTCCTCGACGAGGAGCCCGAGAAGTTCCGCGATGCGTCGCCTGTGCACCATCTCCGGCCCGACGCTCCGCCGTTCTTCGTCATCCACGGAGACCTTGACACTCTGGCTCCGGTCGAAGACGCCCGGACCTTTGTCGAGCGCCTACGGGCCGTCTCCCGGAACCCGGTCCTCTATGGCGAGATGCAGGGTGCCCAGCACGCCTTCGAGGTGCTGCCGTCGGTTCGCACGGCCAAGGTCATCGAGGGTGTGGAGCGCTTCCTCACCACGCTCTGGGAGCGTCGCACCGCCTCGACCTCAGCGGTGGAGGCCGAGCTGGCTGACACGCTCACGAGCTGACCATGTCCCCTCATGTGGCCGAGCGGGCCGCCAGGCAGATCAGCTCCTGACGAGAACGGGTTCCGGTAGGTTCTGCCCGATGGTCACGGCGGCAGACGCGCTCACGTCAAGCCAGGCCGCCCGGCGGCAACGGGTGCTGGTGGCCGCCCTGGAGCTCGGTGCCGATGGCGGCTACGACGCCGTGCAGATGCGCGACATCGCCACCACCGCCGGTGTGGCCCTCGGCACGATCTACCGCTACTTCCCGTCCAAGGACGCGCTCCTGGCCGCGGCCATGGTCGAGTGGATGGAAGACCTCGAGCGACGCGTGAGCACTCGTGCCCCGCGGGGCGACACGACGGCCGAGCGCGTGTACGACGTGCTGCGTCGGGCGGTGGCCACCATGGAGCGCCAGCCGAAGCTGGCCGAGGCCGTGATCACCGCCCTGACGTCCGACGACCGCGAGGCCGGCGAGGCATCGATCGCCACCACCGACGTGATGCAGCGGGTCATGTTGCGGGCGTTCCCGGAGGCCACCGACCCCCTGACGGAGGCCGCCATCGCCAAGGTGCTCGGCCATGTGTGGTTCTCCTGCCTGGTGGCCTGGAGCAACGGTGTCGGGGACCTCACCTGGGTCGGCGAGGAGCTGGAGACGGCCTGCCACCTCCTCTGTGACCACCTCGGCTGAGCTCGCTAAGTGTGGCGACGCAGCCGCGGGCGATAGCTGGTGAGCGAACGGTCGGACGACCAGCGAGCGGTGGGTGGCACGACGAGGGCGCACAGCATGACGAGCACCTGGTCGTAGTTGACCCGCCAGCCTGCGAAGTCCTGCCAGGCCCGGTCGCGATCGGGCCGCAGCGGTGCGCCTTCGGCGGCCAGCCGGTCCCAGAGCTCGTCGAACTCGGCCCGCGTGACGGAGATCGGGTCGTCGGAACGGGGGTCCGGGTCATAGTCGATGTCGAACACGTCGGCGATGTGGCGGAGGGCGAGAAAGCCCGAGCGGAGGCACAGCTCGGCCCGGTAGGTGCGTGGGAGGTCGAGGATCGACGCCCGCAATGCAGCCGTGTCGAGGACGCACCCGGCCGCGGTAAGCCACGATCGCTCCGGGTGCTGACTACGGAAGAAGGGCAGTGCGGCATTCGAGCTGTGCGACTCCTCGACCTCCACGAACCACCGATCCCACTCGACCCACAGGTCGTCGAGCTGTCCAAGCCAGTCGATGCGCAGGGCCCGCAAGAGCAGCTCACCCGAGTCCGGTGGGGTGCCGGCGCGAGTGTCGAGCTGGCCGACCAGCACCTCTCGCCGGGAGAACTGGGCGTAGATCGACGGGAGGAACGAGATCAGCAGCGCCACCAGACCGAGGCCGATGGTGGCCGCCACGAACGAGAGCACCGTGGCCGGCAGGTCGTCGGAGTTGGCGAACCCCAGCGTGAGTAGGGACGACCCGCTCCGGGTGAGGGACTGGCGCGGGAAGTCACTGCCCAACGCCCAGAACATGGGCGTGAAGGCCACGACCATCACGGTGATCCAAACGGCCGGGAGAAGGATCAAGGCCACTGGGGCGTAGCGCGCCAGGATCCGGTCGGCGTCCTCCCAGGTCGAGGTCTTGCGCACGCGCAGGTCGAACACCTTGCGCACACCGAGGAACACCGCCCGGCTGAGGAGGCTGGACTCGGCCCGTGGCACGACGACGGTGCGCAGCGCCGAGCCGAGCACGCCGAGCGCCACGAGAGCGCCGGCCACGAACGCCACCGTGCGTGCCGCCACGTCCATGACGGCACGCTAGAGGTCAGATGGCGCGATCGCGGCCTTCCCAGTAGGGATCGCGCAGCTGGCGCTTCAGGAGCTTCCCAGTCGGCTCGCGGGGCAGCTCGGTGGAGAAGTCGATCGACTTCGGCCACTTGAACTTGGCGAGCCGCCCGGCCAGGTGCTCCATGACCGATGCGGCCAGCTCGTCGCCTGGCTCGTAGCCCGCCGCCGGTTCGATGACCGCCTTGATCTGCTCGCCCATGTCCTCGTCGGGCACACCAAACACCGCCACGTCCCCGACGCCGGGATGGGAAAGGATCTCGCCCTCGATCTCGGCCGGGTAGATGTTCACCCCGCCCGCGATGATCATGTCGCTCTTGCGGTCGCACAGGAACAGGAAGCCATCTTCGTTCAGGTATCCGACGTCGCCGACCGTGAAGAAGCCCTCCGCGTCATGGTTCTCGTCGGTCTTCGAGCGGTCGCCCTTGTACTCGAAGTCCTGACCCCCCATCTTCATCCAGACGGTGCCCGGTACGCCGGCGTCCACCCGCTTGCCGCTGTCATCGGTGATCTTCAGCTCCGAGATGGGCCACGCACTCCCCACGGTTCCGGGGTACTTCAGCCAGTCCTCGGGGGTGGCGGTGGTGCCGCCCCCTTCGGTGGCGCCGTAGTACTCCCAGATCACCGGGCCCCACCAGTCGAGCATCTTCTGCTTCACGTCGATCGGGCAGGGGGCCGCAGCATGGATCGCCCACGTCATCGAGGAGACGTCGTAGCGCTCCTTGGCCTCGTCGGGCAGCTGCAGCATTCGGTGGAACTGGGTCGGCACCATGTGCGTGTGGGTCACCTTGTGGCGCTCGATCTTGGCCAGCGTCTCCTCCGGGTCCCACTTGTCCATGAACACCACCCGGTGCCCGGAGTGCAGCGCGTTGCCCGCGAAGGTGGTGACCGCGGTGTGGTAGTTGGGCGAGGTGCAGAGGTGCACCTGGTCTTCGCGATGGGGGATGCCGAAGAGGCTGAAGAAGCCCGTGAACAGCTCGGCCATCACGTCGGGGTCGACGTCGTTGAGCTTGCGGCGCACCCCCTTGGGCTTGCCTGTGGTTCCCGACGTGTAGTGCATGGCCGCGCCGGCACTACGAAGGTCGGGGAGGGTGGTGGGCTGAGCGGCGAGGGCCTCCGTCACGTCTCGGAAGCCCGGGACCGAGCCGTGAGCCAGGCGAGCCTCCGTCGGCAGGCCGGCCTCGTCCGCGGCGGCGGCGATCACCGAGGCATACCGCTCGTGGGACACGAGCGCCTTGGCCCCCGAGTCCCGGAGGATGTAGGCGATCTCCGGCGCCGACAGGCGGTAGTTGATCGGCACGTAGTACC
>DAIQBC010000260.1:0-3922 GCA_036781345.1 Acidimicrobiales bacterium
TCTGCATCACCGCATCGTGCCCGACCTTGTAGGGGTTGACGAGGCAGAGGAGCTGGTCGACCCCTGCCGCCTCGTAGCGCTTGCACGTCTCGATGCACTCCTCGGGGGTGCCGAGCACGCAGGCTCCCGAGTCCATGAGGTACTCGAGGCTGAGCAGATCGAGGGAGCCGTCGTCGGCCACCTGCTTGAGGTCGGCGGCGTACCCGTAGGTTCCGAGCTCCTCGCCGCGGTCGGCCTGCATGTCGGCCACCGAGGCGATGAGGCGCGCGCCGTAGCGCGGGTACCACTCGAAGCTCTCCCTGGCGGTGGCGACGGCCTCGTCACGGGTCGGTGCGCAGACAGCCATCGTGAAGGTGGAGGCCTGGTCGTGCACGTAGGCGCCGATCGGCGTGGTGCAACCGGCCACGGCCTTGCGGTAGATGTCGATCTTCTCCTTGACAGCCTCCGGCGACACGCCGACCGCGAAGGAGCACAGCCCGAGCCCCAGCTCGCCCACCTGGCGGTGGCCGTCCTCTGAGCTGGTGGCCCCCCAGATCGGCGGGTGGGGCGACTGGATCGGCTTGGGGAGCACGCGCCGCTTCGGCATCGACCAGTGCTGGCCCTCGAACTCGTACTCGTCGTTGGTCCAGCAGCCCACCACGTGCCCGATGGCCTCCTGCCACATGCCCCGCGTCTCGCCGGGGTCGATGCCGAAGCCCTCCAGCTCGGCCCGCGTGGACGAGCGGCCGGTGCCGAGGTCGACCCGTCCATTGGAGATGAGGTCGAGCACCGCCACCGCTTCGGCCGTGCGCACCGGGTGGTTGTAGGGCTTGGGCATCAGGCGCACGCCGAACCCGAGGCGCATCCGCTCCGTGAGGGCGGCGATGGCGCCGTAGAGCACCTCCGGGTTGGAGCAGTGCGAGTACTCCTCGAGGAAGTGGTGCTCCACCGTCCAGAACGCGTCCCACCCGTAACGCTCGCCGGCCACGGCCTGCTCGATCGTCTGCTGGTAGGCCAGCCGCTCCGAGTCGGGGCCCCAGGGCCGGGCCACCGGGATCTCGTAGAACAAGGCGAAGCGCATGGTGGCGAACGACAGCACGAGCGGCACGAACTAGCAAGTTGGCAGCACTCGACAAGAGGAGGCATCGATGGGCAAGCTCGACGGCAAGGTCGTCATCGTCACGGGGGCGGCGTCGGGCATCGGCCTGGCCACCTCCAAGCGCCTTCTGGCCGACGGTGCCACGGTGGTGGGCGCCGACCTGGCCGAGGGCCTCGGCGAGCTCGGCACCAGCTGGAGCTATGTACCCACCGACGTCACCGACGAGGCCGCGGTGGCGGCGCTGGTGGCGGCGGCGGTGGCCACGGGCGGGCGGCTCGACGGCGCGGTGAACGCGGCGGGCGTGGCCGGCGGCGGGCTGGCCCACCAGGTGAGCGCCGAGGAGTGGCACCGCGTGATCGGGGTGAACCTCACCGGCACCTTCTTCGTCGCCAAGCACGTGATCGGCCAGCTGCTCACCCAGGAGCCGGTGGCCGGTGAGCGCGGTTCGCTCGTGACGCTGGCCAGCATCGAGGGACTCGAAGGCACCGCTGGCGGCAGCGCCTACAACGCGAGCAAGGGCGGTGTGGTCCTTCTCACCAAGAACCTCGCGATCGACTACGGGCCCTCCGGCATACGGGCCAACGCCATCTGCCCTGGGTTCATCCGGACCCCGATGACCGAGGTCCTCTTCGAGATGCCCGGGATGGAGGACGTGGCGGGGGGGTACCTGGCGGAGCATGCCCTGCGTCGCTACGGGCAACCCGAGGAGATCGCCGCTGCCGCCGCCTTCCTGCTTTCGGCCGACGCCTCGTTCATCACCGGCCACGCCCTCGCGGTCGACGGTGGCTACACCGCCGGCCGTGACCACGGCATCACGAAGATGCTCGGGTTCAGCTAGCGGCACGCGGCTCCACCACCGCGGTCAGGCGGCTGGAGCGCAGGTCGTACATCAGTCCGCCGACCACGACGCCCGACGCGATGAGCGGGCTGGTGAGCAGCCGATCGACGTCATCCCGCAGCGTCGCGGCCTGGTTGGTGATGGCCAGCGGCTCGAAGGTCGGCTGGGGTACTCCCGTCGCCTCGGCCACCGCGTCGCGCAGGTCGGCGTCGGAGGAGGCGGCCATCCGGCAGTCCGTGTGCTGCACGACGGCGATGCGCGTGACACCGAGCGTGGCCACGGCGAGGGCCAGCGTCCGCAACGTGTCGTCGGTGACCCGGGCGCCGGCGTTGCGCAGGATCTTGGCGTCCCCCGGTTCGAGGCCGAACACCGCCAGCGGGTCGATGCGCGAATCGATGCAGGTGAGGATGGCCAGCCCCCGGCGAGCCACCCCCGTGGCGGCGACCTCGTGCGGCACCTCCGCATAGCTCTCGTTGCCGGCGAAGAGGTCGGCGAAGGTGTCGTCCACCCAGCCATCGCAGCAGGCCTCCCGGGGCCGGGGCCAATCGGTCTGGAGCGACGACTGCCTCCCCCGATCCGTGCCAACATCCGGTCATGACCGCCTTCGGGTTCGACTCCACCGCTGACGACGTGCTCGAGGGGGTCGATCTCAGCGGGAAGCGCATCCTCGTCACGGGGGCATCGGCCGGGCTCGGGCTGGAGACCACGCGGGCTCTGGCTGCGCGCGGCGCGCCGGTCACCATGGCCGTGCGCGACCTCGGCAAGGCCAGCGCGGCCATGCAGCAGCTGCTCGACGATGTGCCCCGCGCCGACCTCGAGCTGCGCCTGCTCGATCTCGCCGACCTCGCCAGTGTGCGGTCCTTCGCCGAGGGCTTCCTTGAGGACCACGACCGGCTCGACCTGCTCATCGCCAACGCCGGGATCATGGCGTGCCCGCAGGGCACCACCGTCGACGGCTTCGAGCTCCAGTTCGGCACCAACCACCTCGGCCACTTCCTGCTGATCACCCGGCTGCTCCCGGCGCTGATCGCCGCCGGCGGGGCGCGCGTGGTGCTGCTCAGCTCCGCAGGGCATCGCTTCGGCGACGTCGACCTCGACGATCCCGGCTTCGAGCACCAGCCCTACGACCCCTGGGTGGCCTACGGGCGGGCCAAGACCGCCAACATCCTGTGCGCAGTCGGGCTCGACGAGCGCCACCGCAACCAGGGCGTACGGGCCTTCGCGGTGCACCCCGGCGGCATCCAGACCGAGCTCGGGCGCCACCTCACGTCCGAGAGCCTGCAGGTCCTCATGGACCGCCTGGCCGCCGCCCCCCAGGAGACGGTGTGGAAGACCGTGCCGCAAGGGGCCGCCACCAGCGTCTACGCCGCCACCTCGCCGGACCTGGACGGCCTCGGCGGCCTCTATCTCGAGGACTGCCACATCGCTGAGCGGACCGACGACCCCGACGACCGGGAGGGCGTACGTCCCTACGCCCTCGACCCGGCCCGCGCCGACGCCCTGTGGACGCTGTCGGAGCAGCTCGTGCGATGAGGTTCACCTTTGCGGAGGCGATGACCGACCCGGCCTACTACCTGCCGCTGGCACGGGCGGCCGAGGCGTCGGGGTTCGACGGGTTCCTCGTGCCCGACAGCATCTGCTACCCGGCCGAGTCCGATGCCACCTACCCGTACACGGCCGACGGCGACCGGGGCTTCCTCGAGGACAAGCCGTTCCTCGAGCCGTTCTCGCTGATCCCGGCCATGGGCGCGGTCACCCAGCGGATCCGCTTCGTCATCTCGGTGCTCAAGCTCACCGTGCGCCACCCGGTGCTCGTGGCCAAGCAGGCCGCGTCGGTCGCCGTGCTCACCGGCGACCGGCTCACCCTCGGCGTCGGCACCAGCCCTTGGCCCGAGGACTACGAGGTGTGCGGCGTGCCCTTCGAGCGGCGGGGGAAGCGCGCCGACGAGAGCATCGCGGTGATGCGTGGGCTCCTCACCGGTGACTGGTTCGAGCACCACGGCGAG
>DAIQBC010000261.1:0-3910 GCA_036781345.1 Acidimicrobiales bacterium
GGCCGAGGTCCCAGTCGAGCAGGATGTTCTCCCGCTCGGCGTCGCGGATCACCCGCTCACGGTTGCGTCGGAACTGCGGGTCGTGCGGCGGCAGCAGCACGAGGCGGGCCAGCACCCGACCACGGAACTCCTCGATGATCTGTCGGTCTCCGAAGTCGGAGTAGATCTCCCAGTGCGGTGCCACGGGGCCGAGGTACACCACCCGTGCGTGGGCGCGAGGCGGTTCGAGCGGCGCGGTGGCGACATCAGACATGGCCGCTCACGATAGCGGCTGACCCGGCTGCTCCCCCAGACCGCCCGGAGTCAGGACCGATCACCCCGGCGCCCGAGCTCGGCCTTGAGCGTCTTCTCGACACCGAGCCGCACGATCGTGAGCTCGACGGTGTCACCCGCCTTCTTGCCGAGGATCGCGTCGCGGACCGCCGCCGCCTGGGCGATGGCCTGGCCGTCGATCTTCACGATGACATCGCCTTCCTGGAGCCCGGCGGCCGCGGCCGCCGAGCCCGGCACCACCTGGGACACGAAGGCTCCCTCGTCGACCTCGATCCTGAACCGGGCCTTCACGGCCGGGCTGAGATCGGCGAGCTCGAGGCTCGACACGCCGAGGAACGCCTGGTCGGGGGTGACCTCGCCGTCCCCGGCTTCGATGCGCTCGATGATGGGCCGTGCCCGATCGATGGCGATCGAGAACCCGAGGTTCTGCGCATCCCGCACGATGGCCGTGTTGACCCCGACCACCTGCCCCGCCGCGTTGACCAGCGGGCCCCCGGAGTTGCCGGGGTTGATGGCGGCGTCGGTCTGGATGAGGCCCTCGAGGGAGACCCCCTCGGCCGACAGGTCGCGGTCCTTGGCAGACACGATGCCTCGGGTGACGGTGGGCTCACCACCGAGGTTCAAGGCGTTGCCGATGGCGATCACCTCGTCGCCGACCTGCAAGCCGTCAGACGAGCCGAGCTCGGCGGGAACGAGGTCGGCGACGTCGGCCACCTGGATCACGGCCAGGTCGTCCTCCGGTGAGCTCCCGACGAGGGTGCCGGCGTGCTCGGTGCCGTCCGCGAGCACGACCGTGATGTCACCGATGGCTCCGATCACGTGGGCGTTCGTGAGCACGAGCCCATCCCCGGAGAGGACGATGCCGGATCCAGCTCCTTCGAAGAGTCCCTGCGCCGTCTCCGAGCTCGTGCGAATGGTGACCACCGACGGCTGCACCTTGGCAAGGATGGCGTGGATGTCGAGCGTGCCCTGGCTCGTCGTGATGGGCGTCAACGCCGGCCGGTCAACGGGTGCCGACGAGGAGTCATCCAGTGCGACGCTGACACCAGTGGCCACGAGCGCAGCCACCAAGCCACCTGCGACGGCTCCGAGGACAGCCGCACGCCGCGCGCTCGGAGGGCCCGTTGGCGGGCCGGCCTCGTCCGACGACCTCCACGCCGGTGGGGCGTGCGGCACCTCGGTGAGGTCCTCCGGCGCCATCGGCGTGGCGGGCGTGGCGATCGTGTCGGGTTCGAGCTCCTGGGATCCCATCCCACCATCCTGGCCTCGCGAGCCGCGTTTGGCACCGCGCCCCCGGGACCGGGCTCTCAGGCTCGTTTCAGACTTCTGGGAACGAACTGGCTCCCGCCGCCGTAGAACTGGGTGCGGGAGTTGAAAGGCAGGCCCTGGCCCGATGACGGAGAACGACCACGCGTGGATGGCCAGTGGCCTCTGCACGAACATCCCCCCGGCCACGTTCTTCCCCAGCGACGGCGCCGGTGTCGACGTAGCCCGCAAGATCTGTGCGGGCTGTCCGGTGCGGGAGGAGTGCCTCGAGCACGCGCTGATCCACCGCATCGATCACGGCGTCTGGGGTGGCTGTTCGGAGCGCGAACGGCGTCGGATCCTCAAGCGCCGCCGGATCAGCAGCGCGGCAGTGGTCGGTTAGAGGCTCTCAGGCACTCGGCTTGGCGTCGTCGTCCTCGGACGACCCGCCTTCCTGGATGCCCTTCTTGAACTCGTTCTGGGCCTGCCCGAGGGAGCGAGCCAGCTTCGGCAGCTTGGCGCCACCGAAGAGGACGAGGATCACGACGAGCACGATGAGTAGCTCTGGGGCTCCAAGGTTCACCCTGTCACCGTACCAGCCACGGTCCCTCTCGGGGTATCGAGGCCGGCGGGACGCGAGGATCTAGGGGTGCTCGAGTGCGTGGTCAACATCAGCGAGGGGCGCGACCCCGGCCGTGTGGCCGCGCTCACGGCGGCGGCGGGTGGCGACCTTCTGGACGTGCACAGCGACCCGTACCACCACCGATCGGTGCTCACCGTGGTGGGCGAGACCGCACCGCGAGCGGTGGCGACGGTGGCGGTCGAGCTGCTCGATCTGCGTGAGCACGACGGGGCGCACCCTCGCCTGGGGGTGGTCGATGTCGTCCCCTTCGTAGCCCTCGAGGGCAGCTCCTCCGCCGACGCGCTCGCCGCCCGGGACGCCTTCGCCACCTGGCTGGCCGCAGAGCACCAGGTGCCGTGCTTCCTCTACGGCCCCGAGCGCTCGCTGCCCGAGGTGCGTCGCCACGCCTTCCGTGACCTGGCGCCGGACCGCGGGCCGGCCACCCCGCACCCCAGTGCCGGCGCGGCCTCCGTGGGGGCCCGCCCCGCGCTGGTGGCCTTCAACGTGTGGCTCTCCGCTCCGGACCTCGACCTGGCTCGCCGGGTGGCGGCCGCTGTGCGGGGCACGAGCCTCCGGGCCCTGGGCTTGGCAGTGGGCTCCAGGGTGCAGGTGTCGATGAACCTCATCGACCCCACCGCCATCGGTCCCGCCCAGGCCTACGACGCCGTGGACCGGGCCGCGTCTGCAGCCGGCGCCTCGGTGGCCGGCGCCGAGCTCGTGGGCCTGCTCCCGAACGCGGTCCTCACTGCCGTGGACCCGGCGCGCTGGTCCAGCCTCGACCTCAGCCCGGACCGCACCATAGAGGCGCGCCTGGCGGCCCGCCCGAGGTGACCGCCTCGATCAAGCGGTCGAGGAGCGTCGAGCGAGGGCCCGCTGGCGGCGGAGGCGGCGGCGCTCGCGCTCGCTCATCCCGCCCCAGATGCCGAACTTCTCACCGTTGACGAGGGCGTACTCGAGGCAGTCCTCGCGCACGACGCAACCCCGGCAGACCTCCTTGGCCTCCCGCGTGGACGCACCGCGCTCCGGGAAGAAGAGATCGGGGTCGACGCCGAGGCAGTTGGCGTAGTCCTGCCAGGACCGATCTTCGGATTCGATGGAGATGGGGATCTGCACGTGCCCTCCTAGGGGTGGGACGGTGCACCTCGGGCGGGTAGGACCTGATGGCTGCCCCCGGCAACTACCACGTCCGTAATTACAACAGCGTGATCTTGGCCCGCTTTCGGCTCCAGCGCAAGGGGGGAGGCCAGGAAATCCGGGGTTCGTTGCCTCGAGCGAGGCGGTGCGGAACACTGGCGCGTGGCATGCCAGCTCACCTGAGACCTCCCGAGCGCGACGTCAGACCCGTCGCGGCCCTCCTCCTTGCCGTGGCCCTGGCCGGGTTGGTCCTGATCGCCTTCGCCAAGGAGCCGCGGCGAGCCACGACCGGCCGCGCCATCCCCAGCACCGCGGTCACCGCTCCGGCAAGCGTGCTCGGCAACGTGATCGTGTCCTCCACCGTTCCCACCGCGCCACCTGCGTCCGCCGCCAGCGGCGTGACGACCAGTACCACCGAAGGCACCAGCGCACCTCGCGTGCGGCGACGTTCCGCTCGCACCACGGACCCGACGCTCATCCCCCCCTGGTCGATCGTCCGCGATCCCACGACCACCGAACCGACCACCACCACCAGCGAGACCACCACGACCACCGAGGCCACCACCACCACCAGCGAGACCACCACCACCACCAGCGAGACCACTACCACCACCAACTAGGCGGGACGGCGGTCCC
>DAIQBC010000262.1:0-3896 GCA_036781345.1 Acidimicrobiales bacterium
CGGGCCCTCGCGGAGGCCGCCTGGACCGAGCCGGAGGGCGCCGTGATGGGCACCGCCCGCTACGCCTCCCCCGAGCAGGCCCAGGGGCAACCGGTCGACGGCAAGGCCGACGTGTACTCGCTCGGCCTCGTGCTCATCGAGGCGGTTACGGGCGCGGTCCCGTTCTCCGCCGACACCACGATCGCCACCCTCATGGCTCGCGTCGGCAAGCCCGTCGAGGTGCCCGCCGTGCTGGGCGCGCTGCAGAAGCCGCTCAGCCGGGCGGGGCTCCCCGATGCGGCCGATCGGCCCGACGCCGGGGAGCTGGCCATCGCGCTCATGGCCTGCGCCGAAGACCTGTCGCGGCCGCAGCCCCTCCCGCTCGCCACGGCCACACCGATCGTCGACCTCACCACGGGCGACTCGGGCCCTGACGCCACGATGCTCGGCGCAGCCCTCGGCGGTTCCCGTGTGGCTGAGCCAGGCGAGACCGCGGTCGTCGACGCCCTGCCGACGGCTGCTTCCGCTCCTCCCGAGTACCTCGACGACGATCTCGTGGTCGAAGGTGAGGGCCGTTCGCGGTGGCGCTGGCCGTGGGTGGTGCTGGCCTCGCTGATCGCGGTGCTGGTCGGCGGCGCGTCCGCCGTGGCGTGGTCCGAGCTTCGAACGCCCAGCTACGAGGTGCCGGTCCTCGTCGGCAAGACCGAGGCCCAGGCCCGCGCCGCGGTGGAGCCACTCGGGTTCAAGGTGGTGCGGCGCGACACCCGCCAGGACGGCAGCACCCCTGGGGCGGTGCTCGACACCAAGCCCAAGGCCGGGGAGTCGCTGGACAGGGGCGGCACGCTGGTGCTGTTCGTGTCGCTCGGCAACACACCGGCGCCCGTGCCCACCGACCTCGTCGGGAGGTCGCTCGAGGAGGCCACGCAGCTCTTGAGCGATGCCGGGCAGTTCGTTCCCGTCGTCACCGAGGTGGAGTCCGAGGACGTGAAGGTCGGGGTCGTCATGGCGCTGGGTCCCGACGTGGCGGCCGAGCTGCCCAAGGGAAGCGAGGTGCCCCTCACGGTCTCCAAGGGCCCTCGGCCCAGGGACATCCCCGGTGGGCTCGAGGGCAAGACCTATGAGGACGCGGTGGCGGCTCTCGAGGGTGTGCAGCTCAAGGCCACCAAGGTGGAGGAGTTCAGCGACGACGTGGAGGCGGGTCTGGTGATCGAGCTGCGGCCCGGCTCGGGCAAGGCGCCGCGCGACAGCGAGGTGGCGGTCGTCGTGTCCAAGGGCCCCGATCTCGTTGCGGTCCCGCCCGTGGCGGGCAAGTCGCTGGAGCAGGCCGTCGCCGCCCTCGAGGGCGCCGGGTTCACCGTGGGCGACGCGTTCGGTCCGGCCAAGGGTCAGCCCTTCGAGACCGATCCCGCGGCCGGCACGCTGGTGCGGCGCGGCGCCACGGTCGACATCTACCTCCGCCGGTAGTCGCCACTACAGTGCGCCGACGCGGCCGCACCGGACGCGCATCGGCAGAAGTCCGGGAGGGTCAACGTGGGGTCACTCGACGGCCGGGTCGCCATCATCACGGGGGCGGGCAGGGGGCTCGGGCGGGAGCACGCACTGCTGTTCGCAGCCGAAGGGGCCAAGGTCGTGGTCAACGATCTCGGGGAGGTGGCGGAGGAGATGGCCGCCGAGCTGCGGGCCGCGGGCGGCGAGGCCATCGCCTCCAACCACGACATCACCAACTGGGACGGTGGCCGCGACCTGATCGCCGCCGCCGTCGACGCCTTCGGCCGGCTCGACGTGCTGGTCAACAACGCGGGCATCCTGCGCGACCGCATGCTGGTGTCGATGTCGGAGGAGGAGTGGGACGTCGTCGTCGACGTGCACCTCAAGGGGCACTTCGTGCCGACCCGCTTCGCGGCCGCGCACTGGCGCGAGCGGGTGAAGGCGGGTGAGGAGGTGCGGGGTTCCATCATCCACACCTCGTCCACCTCGGGCCTGCTCGGCAACCCGGGTCAGACCAACTACGGCGCCGCCAAGGCCGGCATCGGATCCTTCAGCATCATCTGCGCCCAGGAGCTGGCGCGCTACGGCGTCCGCTCCAACTGCATCGCACCGGCGGCCCGCACCCGGCTCACGCAAGCCACACCGGGGCTCGGTGAGATGGTTGCGCCTCCCGCCGAGGGCTTCGACGTGTGGGACCCGGCCAACGTGTCGCCGCTGGTCGCCTACCTGGCCACCGCGGGCTGCGACATCACGGGCCGCACCTTCTTCGTGCAGGGCGGCACGGTGCGGGTGATGGAGCCGTGGCGCATGGGCGAGCGGCTCGAGCGCCCCGACCGCTGGACGATCGATGACCTCCGTGCGCAGCTCCCCGGCATCCTCGGGTAGGCCCGCCGATTGCCCCACTTGACCCGCGGGTCAATATCCTGGCCGGATGCGCGACATCGACGACAGCCATCCGGAGGAGCTGTCGATCGACGCGCCGGGCGCGGACGAGGTGGCGGTGGTCCCGTGGTCGCTGCTCCTGCGCGAGCGGGTGGTGGAGCGCATGGCCGGGAGCCCGAGGTACCCCTGGATCGTGCTCGGGGTGGCGCTGTTCGGGCTGTTCTCGGTGGGCTTCACCATCACGATCCTCTCCGTGTCGATCCCGCGCATCGCCGACGACCTCGGCAGCGACACCAGCACGATCACCTGGGTGGTCACGGGCCCGTTGCTGGCCTTCGCGGTGCTCGGTCCAGCCATGGGCAAGCTGGGTGACATCCACGGTCATCGCCGCGTGTACGGCGTGTCGATGGCCTGCGTGAGCCTCTTCGCGGGCCTCACCGCCCTGTCGTGGAGCGCCGGTGCCCTCATCGCCTTCCGCACCCTGGGCGCCGCCACCGGGGCCGCCGTCGGCCCCGCGTCGATCGCCATCATCAACCGGATGTTCCCCCGCGAGCGGCGGGTGCAGGCGATGGGCTACTGGTCGATGGTGGGCGCCGGGGGCCCGGTGATCGGCGTGGTGGCGGGCGGGCCCATCGTCGAGACGTTCGGCTGGCGCTGGATCTTCATCGTCCAGGTCCCACTCACGCTGATCGGCCTCCTCTTGGCCATGCTGGTGCTGCCGGAGACGACCCGTCGGGAGCGAGTCGCCTTCGATGTGAAGGGCGCCGTGATCCTCGCCGTGGGTGCCACGTCCTTGCTGTTCGCCATCAACCGGGGTCCCTTGTGGGGGTGGTCCCACCGGGCGATCGTCGCGGGCTTCGTCGTGGCCCCGGTGGCGGTCGCGCTCTTCGCGGTCGTCGAGCGGCGCGTGGAGCACCCCCTGCTCCCGCTGGCGTACCTGCGGCAGCGGAACTTCACCTTCGCCATCGCCACCCAGTTCTTCACCAACTTCGCCTACATGGGTGGTTTCATCATCACGCCACTCCTGCTCGGATCGGTGCTGGGCTACCCGGAGACGCGCGTCGGCGCGTTGATGATCTCCCGGCCGCTGGCCTTTGCCATCGCCGGCCCGTTGGCCGGCTACGTGGCGGTGCGGGTGGGGGAGCGCACCTCGGCGGTGGTGGGGTCCACGTTCGTGGTGGCGTCGATGGTGGCGCTGTCGTCCGTGGCTCGCGGCTCGTCCGACCTCGTGATCGTGGGCTCGCTCGCCCTTTCCGGCATCGGCCTGGGGTGCTCCTCGCCGGCACTGTCGGCCAGCATCGCCAACGCCGTCGACGAGCGAGACCTCGGCGTGGCTGGTGCGTTCCAGCAGATGATGACCCAGCTGGGCGTGGTGATCGGCATCCAGGTGATGCAGACCGTGTCGCTGGTCCGGCGCGCGTCGGTCGGCCAGGTGGGCGCCTACGGCGAGGCGTACCTCGTGGGCGGCGCGATGGCCGCGCTCGGCCTGGCCTGCGCCTTCTTCGTGCAGTCGAGCCAGCGACGCGCCGAGGGCGCCCCGCAGGGCG
>DAIQBC010000263.1:0-3894 GCA_036781345.1 Acidimicrobiales bacterium
GTCCGCTTCGCGTTCCGCTCCTCCAAGCTGATCGCCGTCACGGTGGTGGGCGGCGTCCTCGTCCTGGCCGGCCTCGCCATGTTCGTCCTGCCGGGCCCGGGGATCCTCGTGGTGGTGGCTGGGTTCGCCGTGCTCGGCACGGAGTACGCGTGGGCCGCACGCGCGCTCGATCGCACCAAGACCGTCGCCGAGACGGCGGGCCGGGTGGCCAAGGACGCCGCCGGACGAGCGGGGCGCGTCGCGCAGGGCGCAGTGGGGTCGGCCACCAGCCGGTTCCGACGGCGCGACGACCGCATCTAGCGTCCGATCCGTCCTTGGTGCGAACGCCTGTTCGTACTACCATCGCACACGTGTTCACCGAGATCGACGTCGATCGGCACATCACCTGGCAGCCATCGCTGCTCGGCATGGCCGAGCCCGACTTCGACCCGATGCTGGCCACTGCGGGCCGGCGCTTCCTCGGCCGGGGCGCCTGGGTCGACGTGGTGCCCGGCTGGGTCACTGGCGCCGACACCCTCTTCGACGACGTGTACGCCACCGCACCGTGGAAGGCCTTCGAGCGCCCGATGTACGACCGCGTGGTCGACGTCCCCCGGCTGGAGACCCGCACGTGGCACGACCGCCCGCGCCTACTCGAGCGGATGGCGAGCTGCCTGGGCCGGCGCTACGGCGTCCGGCTGCCGTCGATTGCCGCCAACCTCTACCGCGACGGCAACGACTCCGTGGCGTGGCACGGCGACCGCATCGGCCTCCACCGGGTCGACTCCGTGGTGGCGATCCTGTCGCTCGGCGCCACCCGCACGCTGCTGCTACGGCCCGACGGCGGCGGCCCGTCGCTGTCGTTCCCGTTGCACTCGGGCGACCTGCTCGTGCAGGGCGGCACCTGCCAGCGCACCTTCGAGCACTGCGTGCCCAAGCGGGCCAGCGCCGGCCCGCGCATCAGCGTGATGTTCCGCCAGCGCGGGGGCAACTGACCCTCGGGCATGGTTCCGGTACGGTCCGGCGCATGACCGACACCACCACCACGTGGGGCGAGATCCAGGGCCGGGCCATCACGTTCCCGATGGAGGTGGAGGAGCTGCGAGCGGCCACGCTGCTGTTCTCGGTCCCGGCCGCCGCGGCCGCGGCGCTGCTGCCGGGCGATGCCTTCGAGGTGGTGGAGGTGGCGCCCGGCACCGCACAGCTCGTGATCGCCGCCTGCGACTACGTGCGCAACCCGTGGGGCGACTACGACGAGCTCAACCTCGGCTTCCTGGCCCGCCCGGTCGGGGCGCCGACGGAGGTCGTCGGGTCGTTCGTGTACCGCATGCCCGTGAACCAGGCCTTCACCTGCGAGGCCGGCAACCGGGTGATGGGCTTCCCGAAGACCGTGGAGGACCTCACGGTGGCCTACACCGACGGCACCGTCACCTTCCGGCTGGCCATGGGCGGCCACCACGTGCTCACCCTCACCCTGCCGCGCGCCGCACCGCTCGGGCCGGCGGAACGGGTGGCCGCCACCAGCTACTCCTACCTCGACGGCGTGCCGTACGGCACCGACCTGTCGATGGACATGGGCACGGGCCTCGTCGACCCCGCCGACGTGGTGCTGGAGATCGGCGACGGGCCGGTGGCCGACGAGCTGCGCTCCCTCGGCCTGCCGCGCCCGCCCGACGTCGCGCTGTGGGGTGAGGGCCTCAGCGCCACCTTCCTCCTCGGCCAGCCGGTCTGAACGTGGCCGGCTACTCAGGCACGCCGCTGGCGAAGAAGCTCGGGATCAAGCCCGAGTCGCGCCTGGCGGTGCTCGACGCACCGGCGGGGTTCGCCATCCCCGACCTGCCGGTTGGGGTCGAGGCCCGCACTGCGGCACGGGGCACCTTCGATGTGATCGTGTCGTTCCACACGTCTCGGCCGGCCATGGCCACGCGGTTGCCCACGCTGATGCGGGCCCTGCACGTCGACGGCGGCCTGTGGATCGCCTGGCCCAAGAAGGCATCGGGCATGGCCACCGACATCACCGAGGACATCGTGCGCGAGGTGGCGCTGCCCACCGGCCTCGTCGACGTGAAGGTCTGCGCGATCGACGACACCTGGTCGGGCTTGCGGCTCTGCCTCCGCAAGGAGCTCCGCCACGGCCACACCACCGCTGCCGGTTGACCCTCCCCCGGTTCTGTGGACGCTGACGACCGCATGCCGAGCGTGAGCGTCCACAGAACGGTGTGGTGTCAGCCGGCGGGGGGCTCCCAGCCGAGGACGGCGCCCCGCTCGTCGAAGCGCAGGCCCGGGGCCCAGGCGATCTCCCAGCGGTTGCCCTCGGGGTCGGCCACGTAGCCCGACCGGCCGCCCCACGGGCGGTCGGTGACCTGGCCCACCTTGCGGGCGCCGGCAGCCACCATGGCCCGGACGACCTCGTCGACCTCGTCACGGGTCTCGACGTTCAGCGCGAGCGTGTGACCGCCCCAGCCGTGCTTCGTGAGCGGCTCACCGGGCGCCGCCTCCGCCGCGAGGTCGTCGATGGCGTAGAGGGCCAGCACGGTGCCGCCGAGCAGGTAGGCGCACCACTGGTCGCTGGCCTCGGGCTGCTCCGCCCACCCGAGGCCCGTGTAGAAGGACCGCATCAGCGACATCTCTCTCACCCCGATGGTGACCACACTCAGGCGAGCAGGGATCCCATCCATCAGTCGTCCGCCGGACGCATCTCCGACGGGTCCCAGAAGGCTCGCATCGAGGTGATCTTCCCGGCGTCGTCGAAGGTCATCACGTCGATGATGTCGACGACGTAGGTGGCGCCGCCGATGCTCGGGCGGGCCTGCATGGGGAAGGCGGCCTCGCCGGCCGCCACCCGCACGGGCCCCGTGGAGCGCAGCTCGATCGAGTCGGCCATCGACTGCGACGTGCTGAAGAAGGCTGCGATCGCCTCCTTGCCCTCGTGGCGGGGCGCACCCACCGGGTCGTCGATCCAGGCCCCGTCGGCGAAGCAGTCGAGATAGGCCTGCTGGTCGCCGGCAGTGAAGGCGGCGCAGTAGGCCTCGACAGTGGAGCGGATGGTGGCGGCGTCAGCAGTCATGGCAGGACGGTACCCACGTTCTGTGGACGCTGACGCCCGCTATGCGGGCGTCAGCGTCCACAGAACCCGGTGCGCTGGGGTCAGGGTTGGCAGGTGGGGCACCAGTAGGTGCTCCTGGCCAGGTCGCCGTGACGGGTCATCCGGATCGGGGTGCCGCAGCGGCGACACGGCTGGCCCCGGCGGCCGTAGACAGCCAGCCCCGCCGGATGGGTGACGCGCTCGGCTCGCTCGAGGTTCGACTGGAGCTGACGGGCGGCCACCGCCCAGACGCGGCGGCGGGTGTCCTCGTCGACCTGCTCGATCGGGGTTCCGGGGTCGACGCCCACGGCGAAGCAGGCCTCCGACTTGTAGACGTTGCCGATCCCCGCCGCGATGCGCTGGTCGAGGAGCGCCTCGCCCAGGGTGGTGCCGGCGGGGGCCAGCCGCGCCGCCCGCTCTGCGACCTGGTCGATCACCTCGTCGTCGAGGGACGCCGGCAGGCACAGGTCGGGCCCGAGCCCGGCCAGCGCGTCGGGCTCCGGCCCAGCCCGGTGGTAGGTCTCCACCACCGGCGCCTGGAAGCACACACCCACCCAACCGCTGTCGGTGCCCACCACCGCCCGGGCCAGATACGCCGGCTTCCGCCAGCGCTCCCGCTCCCGGTACACGTGCCACGACCCCGTCATCCGCAGATGGGTGCGCAGCACCAGACCGCCCTCGAAGTGCACCAGCAGGTGCTTGCCCCGGGCCTCCACCAGCGTGATCCGCTCCCCAACCTTCGGCGCGTCGCCACGCAGTCGGGGTGCCTCGAACCGGGTGAGCACGTGCCCCTGCAGGGCCAGCTTCAGGCGCGCCGCCGTCTTGTAGAG
>DAIQBC010000264.1:0-3868 GCA_036781345.1 Acidimicrobiales bacterium
CCTCGCGAGAGTAGGTCTCGTTGCCGGCCGGCACGGGGGTGTGGGTGGTGAAGACGAGGTCCTGGCGGACCCGCGCCCACGCGTCGTCCACCGCCTCACCGGCTGCCACCCGCCGGGCTACCAGTGCGGCGGCTGCCAAGGCGGGGTGACCCTCGTTGAGGTGGTGCACCGCCGGGTCGATGCCGAGCGCCTCGAGCAGTCGGATGCCTCCGACGCCGAGCACCGCGTACTGCGCGAGCCGGATCGAGCGGTTCTGCTCGTAGAGCCGTGACGTCACCCACCGGCCCACCGGGGAGTTCGACGGGTGATCCGTGTCGAGCAGGTACAGCGGGACGCGTCCCACGTCGACTCGCCACACGGCGGCGGCCACCTGCTCGGCGTCGATCGGCACCGAGATCAGGAGCGGGTCGCCGGCCGCGTCGCGCACACGAGCGCACGGCAGCCGTTCGGGGTCGGTGTCGATCCAGTATTCGTGCTGCGTGCCGGACGGGTCGATGCGCTGGTGGAAGTAGCCGGTGCGGTAGAGCAGTCCGATGGCGACCATCGGCAGGGCGAGGTCGGACGCCTCCTTGAGGATGTCACCGGCCAGCACGCCCAGGCCCCCGGAGTAGATCGGGAGCGATTGGTGGACGCCGAACTCCGCGCACATGAACGCGATGGGGTGGTCGTCGGAGGCCGCCCCCTCGCGGCTGGTCGGCCGCTGGAGCTCTGCGGCCAAGCGATCAGCGAGCGCGTCGATGCGGGTGACCAGCTCGCCGTCTGTCGCGGCGCTCGTGAGGTCGGCGGCGCTCGACTCCGACAGCAGACGGACCGGGTTCTGATGACACGCGGCCCACCGGCTCGGGCTGATGGCCTCGAACATGGCCGCGCCGTCTGGATCCCAGGACCACGCGTAGTTGTGGGCCACCCGGGCGAGCGGGGTCAGAGGACGAGGGAGCCGCGTCGCCAGCTCGGCGATCTCGGCGTCGAGATCCTGCTCACCTGGGTGCATCGGCGTGGGCTTCCGGCAGACGGATGCGGTCGGGCGTGGAGCGTACTGCGACCGCCACCCGATCCGCCGGGTGCCGGGCGCGTCCCACTAGCGTCCTACCGCCATGGCTGACCGGACCTTCGTGCTCGTCGATGCCGGCATGGCGGCCGGCTACCGGCTCGCCAAGCCATCGCTCAGCCAGCTGCACCAGGCCCTGGTCCACCTCTACCGCCAGCACCCCGACGTCCATGTGGCCGTGCTGGGCGACCCCGCCCTGAAGTGGGACCTCGTGGCGGCCGAGTCCGCCCAGTTCGAGGGCGACATCATCGCCGGGGCCATCGTCTGCGCCCCGGCCGGAGCGCTCGACGGCACGGCCGGCTTCCTGGCGCGGGCGGCCGCCAAAGCCCTCGAAGAGGGCTATCACGTGGTGGCCTTCACCGATCGGGCCATCCCGGATGTGGCCCTCGGCCGGCTGCGCAACGACGGCGGCCGCTGGCTGTGGGATCTCGATGCCACCCGCACCCTCGACGCCGACCAGGTAGGTCCGCCCCTGCCACCGGGCCGGCGACGCCGCCGCACCCGTTGACCCGATGCTGCGCCGCGCCCTCGCCCTGGTGGTGCTGCTGGTGGTCTCTCTGGCCCCCATTGCCCACGCGGGGGCGCAGGATCCCGTCAGCACGACCACGACCTACGTCGGGGTGCCGAGCCCGAACATCGTGCCCCTGCCGAACTCGGGCACTCCCCCCACCGAGGCGGGTGACCGCGGCGGCGCACTGCAGCTGGGCCTGCTGGCCCTGCTCGTGGTGGTGCTCGGTGCCGGGGTGCTCCGCTTGGTCGGCCAGTCCCGGCGAGCCCGCGAGACGGGCGCGGGCGGGCGCCGGGGTCGCTCAGTCCCCTGAGAGAAGGGTGTCGCAGGCCGTCGTGCCGTCGAGGAAGCCGGTGCGGTAGGCATCGAAGCGCTGGAAGGCGGTCCCGACCGAGACCTTGCCCGCGTCCACGTCCTCGCTCGAGTCGCTGTTGAGCAGGAAGGCGACGACGGCCTCGTCGAGGTCACCCGGCGAGAGGAACAGCGTCTGGCCCTTGCCCTCGCGGTTCCCGGTGAAGCCGCTGGCGGCGTAGACGCCGGTGAGGCAGTCGGCCTGCAGGTTGGTGGCGAGGGTGTTGTCGGTGATGCCCAGCCGCACCTGGGCCGCATAGGCGTACTGGCGTGCGATCTCGGTGGCCAAGGCGTAGTCGCCGATGTCGTTGAGGGCCGGGATCAGGTTGACGTCGTCGAGGTAGATGGTGTCGGAGTCAGCGCAGTAGAAGGACGCGTTCACCAGCACCTCACCCTTGAACGTGTCGCGGCCACAGACGATCTCGTCGACGGCCGGGTCGACGCCGACCACGTTGGTCACAGGGGTCCAGGTGTTGCCCTGCTCGGTGAAGAGCGTCGTCCAGAAGTTCTCGAGATCCTGGAGGAGCAGCGGTCGCAGCTCGTCGAGGGGGAGGTTGCCGCCGGTCTCGAAGTCGGTCTGGTCGGTGAAGGGCACCTCGACGACCACGAGCTCGCCGGAGTCGAACAGCTGCGGGTAGGCGGCGCAGCGGTCCAGGCCCTGCTCGAAGCCCTCGACGAAGGCACCGATCCGGTCGAACCCGGTGCCGTGAGCGGCGGGGTCAGCGGCGTCGGTGCCCACACCATCGCGGAGCTCGAGGAACCCGGCCACCGCCTTGTCGAGGTCGTCCAGGCCGACCCGGAAGTAGTCGGAGTTGCCGGCTTCCACGTCCGCAGTCCACGCCCCCGCGAAGCAATCAGCCTGGAGCTCCATCAGGATGGTGGGCGCCTCGGTGCCGGCCCGGATCTGGATGGCATGGCCGAACTCGTGCGCGAACACGATGCCGAGCGTGAAGCCCCCGAACTGGTCGTAGAGCCCCGGGATCAGGTTGACGTTGTCCCAAGCGATGAGATCGTCGCTGGGGCAGTAGAAGGCGTTCTCGGCGATGTCGCTGTAGCTGGGAGGCGGATTGCCGCACGGTGGTTGCTCCGAGTCGGGCCCGTAGGGCCAGAAGCCACCTTGGATGGGCTGGTAGGGCTCGCCGTAGAGGTCTTGGTAGCTACGCGTCCAGAACCCCTGAACGTCACTGAGAGCGGCCTCCACCACCTGGTCGCTCGTGGGTGCGGCCCCGCCGTCGAGCCCCGTGCCAGGCGCGATGGGCTCGTCGATCTTCTCGTCGAGGTTCGGGTCGGGCAGGAAGCCCCCGCCCCCGCCGTCGCCGGCCCCGACGGGGAAGTCGTCGGTGCTCTGCGTGGCGCAGGCGCCCGTGAGGATCGCGCCGAGGAGGAGGAGAGCGCAGATCTTGGGGAGGGTGCGGCGCACGAGGGGTCCTCTCGGCGGGCGACGACGGGCCAACGCTACCTCGGTAGATTCGACGGCATGGACCCGGCGGACACCGTTCGGCCGGAGGAGCTCCCCGCGGGCTATCCGGCCTCCTTCGAGACCGATGTCGTGCTCTCCGACGGGTCCACCACGCAAGTGCGACCGATCCAGCCTGCCGACGGACCGCTCATCGCGGCCTTCCACGCCCGTCAGTCGCCACAGAGCATCTACTACCGCTACTTCAGCCCCCGACCCCGGCTTTCGGACCGTGACCTCGAGCGGCTCACCCACGTCGACTACATCGATCGGTTCGCCCTGGTCGCGGTGCGGGCCGACGAGCTGATCGGTGTCGCCCGCTACGACCGCTGGCGCCACCGGTCCGAGGCCGAGGTGGCCTTCTTCGTCGATGATGCCAACCAGGGGCGCGGTCTGGCCACCGTTCTGCTCGAGCATCTCGCGGCTCGTGCGCGCGAGGTGGGCCTCACCGGCTTCACCGCGTCCGTCCTACCCGGGAACCGCAAGATGATCGGGGTCTTCACCC
>DAIQBC010000265.1:0-163 GCA_036781345.1 Acidimicrobiales bacterium
GCCTGTGTCGTCGCCGTCGTCGTCGTCGCCCGCGTCGCCGGCGCGGCCTGTGTCGCCGCCGTCGTCGTCGCCTGCGTCGTCGCCTGCGTCGTCGTCGCCTGCGTCGCCCGCGTCGCCGCCTGCGTCGCCGGAGCGGCCTGTGTCGTCGCCCGTGTCGCCGGCG
>DAIQBC010000265.1:263-3797 GCA_036781345.1 Acidimicrobiales bacterium
TCGCCCGCGTCGCCGGAGCGGCCTGTGTCGTCGCCCGTGTCGCCGGCGTCGCCCGCGTCGCCGGAGCGGCCTGTGTCGTCGCCCGTGTCGCCGGCGTCGCCCGTGTCGCCCGTGTCGCCCGCGTCGACGGCGCGGCCTGTGTCGTCGCCTGCGTCGCCGGCGCGGCCTGTGTCGCCGCCGTCGTCTGAAGCGCAGCCTGAGCTTCCGTTCTCTGAGCCGCCTCCGTCCGAGCCCTCGGTGTCGGCCGACCCGACCTCCGCACCACCAGCCTGACCCATGATCAGGGTCGGGGTCTTCGGCGCGGCTGGTCGCATGGGGCGGACAGTGTGCGAGGCCGTGGTCGCCGACCCTGCCCTCGAGCTGGTGGCTGCGGTCGACCCATTGCACGCCGGCATCGACCTCCGCCGTGTGGCCCAGGTCGACAGCGCCGTCGAGGTGGCGTCATCCCCCGAGGCGCTGGTTGAGGCCCGCGCCGAGGTGGTGGTGGACTTCACCGTCGCCGACGCGGCGCGCCAGAACCTGGCCTTCGCCGCTAAGCATGGTTTGCACGCCGTGGTGGGCACGACGGGGTTCACCGAGGCGGATCTGGCTCGGATCGAGGCTGAGTTCACCACCAGCTCGTGCTTGATCGCGGCCAACTTCGCCATTGGTGCGGTCCTCATGATGCGCTTCGCTGAGCTGGCGGCGCCCTATTTCGAGACGGCGGAGATCATCGAGCTCCACCACGACGCCAAGGTGGACGCGCCCTCTGGAACGGCAATGGCCACGGCCAAGCGCATGGCGGCCGCCTCCGACACCTGGGCCCCGGATCCCACCACCGACCACGTCCTCGAAGGAGCTCGCGGCGGTGCGGGGGCAGGGAGGATCCCGATCCACTCGGTGCGCCTGCGCGGTCTCTTCGCCCATCAGGAGGTCCTGTTTGGCACGGCCGGACAGTCCCTCACGATCCGCCACGACACCTACGACCGCACTTGCTACATGCCAGGCGTCATGCTCGCGGTGAAGCGCGTCGCAGAACGTCCGGGCCTCACCCTCGGGCTCGAACCCCTTCTCAATCTTGGTTGACGAGGCGGTCAGCTCACCCGGGTCACGGGGCTGGTGCCGTGGAGGGCGCAGAGCGTCCGCTTGAGACCTGCGATCCCGGTGAGGGATTGGGCCCGGTGCCCGTTGATGAGCTCCCGCTGGACGATGCCATCACCGGCCCAGGCACGCAGGCAGCCCTCGGGATCGACGTTGGCCAACGCAAGGATGGCCCCTGAGCAGCCGATGGCACTGGCCAGATGGATGAGAGCGGGATGCCCGGTGTACAGCCCGACGGCCAGCTCGTCGGCCTCGAGGATGAGCCGCTCGGCGTCGCCGGAGCTGTCCTTGATCCCGGCCACGGGGAGCTGACGGAGGACGTCGACAGGCACCCCCGGGCTCGACACCTTCGGGTAGTGGTAGGCCAGCACTGGGACCCCGACCGAGGCGGTCACCCGCTCGTAGTAGGGCCGGGGATCGGGGACGTTGGGAGGGGAGAGGACGAGCAGCGCATCAGCGCCGTCGCTCTCGGCCCGACGTGAGAGGAGCACGGCCTGTCGGGCGGAGGGTGCGCCCGTACCCATCAGCACGGGGACGCGCCCGTCGACTGCACTGCACACAGCGAGGAGGAGGTCGCTGCGCTCGTCGTCGTCGAGGGTCGCTGCCTCGCCAGTGGTCCCCGCCACGATGACCGCCTGTAGGCCCGCCTCGACCAGCCGTCCCGCGTGGTCGGCGGTAGCGGGGGCGTCGATCTCACCCTCGTCGTCGAACAGCGTCACGAGGGCCACGCCGACGCCTGAGAACACCGCAGTGGAATCGCCCATGGACCTCGACCCTAGCGAGACGCCGCTACCGTCGACTCCGATGGACGTTCCTCCCATCACCTACGTGCGCCACGCGATGGCGGTGTTGGACGACCGCGTCCATCCGAGCGAATGGCACCTCGATGATGCCGGGCGGGACGCTGCCAGGCAGTGGGCCGCCCGCCTCGAGATCGGCGCTGGGATCGGGATGCTGGTATCCAGCACCGAGCCCAAGGCGCTCGAGACCGCACAGGCGATCGCCGAGCGCTGGGGAGCTGAGGTGTACGAGGATGCCCGCCTGCGCGAGGCGCAGCGACCGTGGATCGGCCCCGGCTATCGGGCCATCGTGCATCGCTACCTCCGTGGTGAACGGCCCGACGGATGGGAGCCCCACGCCGAGGTGGCCGCTCGGATGGGCGCGGCCGTCAACGAGGCCACCGGCCTCGTTGCCCACGGTCCCGTCCTCGTGGTGTCGCACGGGCTGGCGCTGGCCGTGCACCTTGGCGATCGGCTGGGTCCCGACTTCGACCGAGAGCTGTTCTGGAGCCGTCTGGCCTTCCCGGACGCGTGGGCGCTCGACGCCGACCACGTGCTTCACCGATCGCTGCCCGGGGCGGCGCCGATCAGCTGACGGGTGGGCTCTCCTCGGGCTCTTCGTCCTCCACGGCTTCGGTCAGCGCCTCGAGCTCATCCTTGCCTTGGCGGAGCTCGTTCACCATCAAGGCGCCGAACAGGACGACCGACACGATGAGGAGCGGCGTCCGGTAGTCACGGATGAACCCGAGGACGTCGTCGATGGGTGCCTCGAACTGCTCCCCGAGGCGACGGATCAGGTACAGCCGAGCGACCGTGCCGGCGATGTTGGCCGCGAAGAACCCCGGCACGCTCATGCCCGCCGCGCCCGCGAACAGGCAGATGTACTGGTTCGGGGCGATGAAGACCAGTGGGTAGGCGGCGTTGCCGAACCAGCCCTCCATCTGCCGCAACGTGTTCCCAAAGGTCTTCGTGCGCGCCTCCATCCACTCCAGCGCGATGTCGCCGTACCAGTAGCCGACGAGGAAGAAGAGGGGGTCGGCCAGCAGCAAGCGCAGCGTTCCAACCACGTAGTAGCTGGTGGCGTCCAGGTAGTTCGTGACGAGGATGAGGTTGCGGTTGCGCGCGTTCATGGCCAGCAGCTGCAATGGGTGGGAGTCGACCAGCTTGGGGGCCAGGGCGTCGCCTACGTTCGACAGGATGATCAGGCCCATGATGGGCACGGCGAGGAGCTTCAGGGTGTGAGCTCCGGGAGGTCGGCGTTGTTCCTTCGGTCGGGGCGCCACGGCCGCTGAGTCTGGCATCTCCTAACCTGCGGGCGACGCCGACCGCACTCAGGGGGACTCACGCCATGCAAGGTCTCATGCAGGACGTACCGCTCACGCTGCCGCATCTGTTCGGGCGCGCCGAAGCGCTCTTCTTCGACAAGGAGCTCGTCACCGCCACGGGCACGGGGATCGAACGGACCACCTACGGCGCCTGGGCGGAGCGCACCCGCCGACTGGGCGGCATGCTCGATGACCTCGGCGTGAGTGAGGACGGCCGGGTGGGCACCTTTGCCTGGAACACCGCCCACCACCTCGAGCTCTACTTCGGCATCCCTTGCACGGGGCGCGTGCTCCACACCCTCAACATCCGCTTGTTCCCGGAGCAGCTCGTCTACATCGTGAACCATGCG
>DAIQBC010000266.1:0-3792 GCA_036781345.1 Acidimicrobiales bacterium
GTGCTGCGGGTGATGGAGCTGGCCACCGCCGAGGGCGACGGTCGCTTCCAGCGCATCCGGGTGCGGCTGCTCAACGACATCACCAACGCACTGGCCGACGTGACCCGCACCGCACGGGCAAGCGGGGGGCTCCCCAAGGAGATCGACCCGATGGCCGAGGCCGGCATCCTCGTCACCATGCTGGCCCACACCGCCGCCCACCAGTACGGCTTCGAGTTCTGGGGCATCCGCACCGCCCAGCTGCGCGCCTCGATGGCCCGCCAGGTGTCCTGGGGCGTGACCGGCATCGTCCCGTCCGGGACGTGATCGCCCTCGGGCTCCTCCCTCCCTACCGGCTGAACGTGGCCAGCGACCCGGCGTGGATGGCGGCCTTCGCCCGGCACGCCGACGAGGTCGGCTTCGAGTCGCTGCTCGCCGTGGAGCACGTGGCCGTGCCCGTGGGCTACGAGAGCCGGTACCCCTACAGCGACTCGGGCCGCATGCCGCTGCCAGCCGACTGCGAGCTCCCCGACCCGCTCGACCTGCTGGCCTGGCTGGCCGCCCACACCGAGCAGATCCGGCTCGGCACCGGCATCCTCGTGCTCCCCGAGCACCACCCGCTGCAGCTGGCCAAGCGGTGCGCCACCATCGACCGCCTCTCCGGTGGCCGGCTGTTCCTCGGTGTCGGCGTCGGCTGGTTGCGCGAGGAGGTGGCCGCGCTCGGCATCGACCCCGACGAGCGCGGCACCCGCACCGACGAGGCCATCGAGGCGCTTCGCGTGATCTGGCGCGACGACACGCCGCACTTCGCCGGTCGCCACTTCGCCTTCGAGCCGGTGCACAGCCAGCCCAAGCCTCTGCAGGCCAGCATCCCGATCCTCGTGGGCGGCCACAGCGGCGCGGCGGCTCGGCGGGCCGGCCGGCTCGGGGACGGGTTCTTCCCGCTGGGCCTCTCCGGCGAGGCGCTCGACCGGCGGTGGGCTCAGGTGCAGGCCGCCGCCATCGACGCCGGTCGCGATCCCGCCGCGGTGTCGCTCACCCTCGGCGGTCTGCTCGGTGACGACGCCGCCATCACCAACGCCATCGACCGAGGCGCCGAGCGCGTGGTGCTGAGCACCCGGGTCGCCGACCTCGACCAGCTCCGCCGAGACATGGACGCCGCCGTCACCCTCGTTGGGGGGGTCAGCGGGCCATGAGGATGGCGGCGGGGAGGGCGATGGCCATGCCGAGGCGCTGAAGGCTGGCGAAGCGCTCGTTGAGCACCACCCGGGCCAGCACCACGGTGCTCACGGGGTAGAGGGCGGCGAGCACCGACACCACGCTGAGCAGCCCCTGGCGCACCGCCAGGAGGTAGAGGACGTTGGCCGTGATGTCGAGCAGGCCGGCGCCGGCGGTGAACGACCTTGCCCCGCCGGCAGGGGCGGCGCGGGAGATGCGGCCACTGAGGGCTAGCCCACCCATCAGGGCGACCGAGGCGGCGCGGGCGGCGAGGAGCGGCCAGAGGCCGGCGCCGGCGCCGGTGTGCGACAGGGCCACGAAGAACAGCCCGAACCCGAGGCCGGCCCCGAGGGCGAAGGTGAGGCCGCGCCAGCTGGAGGGGCACAGGCTCCCGCCCCCTTCCGCCGACACGAGGACGATGGCCACCAGCGCTGCCGCCATGCCGAGAGCCACGCCGCTGGACGGTCGCTCGCCCTCGACGAACCCCGCGATCACGGGCACGGCCGCCGACAGCAGCGCCGTCACCGGCGCCACCACGCTCATCGGTCCCACCGACAGGCCCTTGTAGAGCAGCCCGATCCCGGCGGCGCCCGCCAGGCCGCCGAGGCCCCCGATCAGCAGATCGCCCCCGGTGGCGCTCCCGCTCACGAGCGGCATGGCCGCCACCAGGAGCAGCAGGGCCAGGAGGTGCGACCAGAGCACCACCGTGGCGGTGGGCACGCGGCGGGCCGCCATGCCGCCGCAGAAGTCGCCGACGCCGTAGGCGGCCGCAGAGCAGAGGGCGAGCAGCACGGCCATGGGACCGAGGTTCTACCGGACGCACCGCTGCTCGCACCGGCTGGGTGCTAGAACACGTTCTCGTTTCTCCTGCCGCCCACCTCCGGGGAGCACCGTGGTCGCCTTCGGCCTGCAGCTGCCGATCCAGTCGCAGAGCACGATCTACGCCCAGCCGTGGGAAGACGCTGCGGGGCCGGCCGAGCTCGTGCAGGTGGCGCAGGCCTGCGAGCGGGCAGGCTTCGACTACGTCGCCGTGTGCGACCACGTGGCCATCCCGTTGCAGCACGCCGAGGCCATGAGCACCTCGTGGTGGGACACCATCGCGACCCTCTCCTACCTGGCCGGCATCACCGAGCGGGTGCGCCTGCTCAGCCACGTCTACGTGCTGCCCTACCGGCACCCGCTGGTGGTGGCCAAGGCGTGGGCCACGCTCGACGCGCTGTCGGGCGGGCGGGCCATCCTCGGCGTCGGAGCGGGCCACGTGAAGGGCGAGTTCGCCGCCCTCGGCGTGTCGTACGACGACCGCGGCGCGCTGCTCGACGAGGCCATCGACGCTGTGCGGGCCGCGCTCGCGGACGAGTTCTCGAGCCACCACGGTGATCACTGGCGATTCGAGGGTCTCGGCCAGCGACCGCGCCCGTCGCAGCCCGCCCTGCCGATCTGGGTGGGCGGGTCGTCGAAGCCGGCCATGCGCCGGGCCGCCGAGCGGGGCGATGGCTGGCTGCCGCAGGGTCCGCCCGAGGGGGGCATGGCGGCCGGCATCGACTTCATCCGCACCCACCGCGCCGCCACCCGCGGTGACGACCCGATCGTGCTCGGCGCGCTGTCCGGCCCCCTGCACGTGGGCGATCCCACCTGGGACACGCCTCGCTGCGTGCGAGGCTCGGCGGACAAGATCGCCGCCTACCTGCGCACTCACGCCGAGCTCGGCGTCGACCAGATCCAGGTGGGCTTCGTCAGCCGCTCGGCCCGGGAGCTGTGCGACCAGATCGCCGCCTTCGCCGCCGACGTGGCCCCACTCGTCAACGACTAGGAGGACCGGATGCTGCTCGAGGGCAAGGTGGCCATCGTGTCGGGGATCGGCCCCGGCATGGGCCGGGACATCTCGTTGCTGCTCGCCGAGCACGGCGCCGACCTCGTGCTGGGGGCCCGGCGCACCGAGAAGTCGGAGGAGGTGGCCGAGGAGGTGCGGGCGCTGGGTCGCCGGGCCGAGGTCGTGACCCTCGACATCACCGACGCGGGCATGTGCGACGCGGCAGTCGCCACCGCCATCGGGATGCTGGGCGGCCTCGACATCCTCGTCAACAACGCCTTCCAGGACGGCAACCGCAAGGCCTTCATGGACGCTCCGCTGGAGGAGTGGCGCCAGACGATGGACGTGAACTTCTGGGGCACCCTGCAGATGACCCGCGCCGCGGTGCCCGCCATGATCGAACGGGGTGGGGGCCGGGTGGTGATGGTGAACACGATGTCGGCCCACCGCATCGAGCCTCGCTACGGCGCCTACGCAGCGTCGAAGGGCGCGCTGGAGACGGCCACCAAGACCCTCGCCACCGAGCTCGGGGTCCATGGCATCCGGGTGAACGGCATCCACCCCGGCTACATCTGGGGCGACTCGGTGGAGTGGTACTTCGGTCACCTCGGGCGCAAGCGCGGCATCAGCGGTGAAGAGGTCTACCGGGAGGTGGCGGAGCAGACCTGCCTCAAGTACCTGCCCCACTCGAGCGAGATCGCCGGGTCGGTGCTCTTCTTCGCCTCCGACCTCAGCAAGCCCGTCACCGGCCAGAGCCTCGACGTGAACTGCGGCCACTGGATGGC
>DAIQBC010000267.1:0-3792 GCA_036781345.1 Acidimicrobiales bacterium
GGCTGCCATGGTCCCGGGTCGGGCGTCGGCCGCCGCCTGCATGGCCGCCCCTCGCTCCCTCACGAGGCGCACACCCTCGTCGAGCTGCATCGCGCCGACGGCGGTGAGGGCGCTGTACTCGCCCAGGCTGTGCCCGGCGGCCGTCGTGGAGCGGATGCCGAGCCCGCGCACGGCGTCGTGCACCACCAGGCTCAGCACGTAGGTGGCCAGCTGCGCGTTCTCCGTGCGGCGCAGCACATCGGCGTCGGCGTCGAGCAGCAGCGCGGCGACGTCGCGTCCGCTGGCGTCCGAGGCGGCGACCACGACTGACCATGACGGATGGTCGACCCACGGTCGGCCCATGCCCGCCTGCTGGGATCCTTGGCCGGGGAAGGTGAAGGCGAGCATCGGGCGTCCGACCGCGCGGGACGGTCACACGTTTCGCGATCGGGGCAAGTTCCGCCCGGGTAGGCACATGCCCGCTCGTGAAGCCGCGGTCGGTGCCGAGCCGTGCCCCGGGTGGGACTCGAACCCACACCGTGCGGAGTTTGAGACCGCTGCCTCTGCCAATTGGGCCACCGGGGCGACGGGACGACCGTAGTGCGTCGTCCCGCGCGTCCACGTGCTCAGCCGGCTGGTTCGGCGGTGTGCTCGACCCTTCCCGCGGCCAGCGAGGCGAGGGCCTCGATGGCTCCCTCGTGCGACGGGAGCTCCTCGATGGTGGCGGGGAGCGCCATCGACCAGTTCGGTCGCTCGTGATCCAGGGTTCCCGGCTGGTTGGGTCGCTCCACGACGCCCAGCAGGTCCTCGAGGGTGGCCGCCGCCAGCATCGCGGGGCTGCGCCCCAGGCGGCGATGGAGGTCCGCTGACACGTCCTGGGCCGGCCGCCCGGACACCGGCCCGACCAGGCGCTCGAGGTTCGCGAGCAGGGGACCGGGGCTGTCGACCCCCGTGCACAGACCGGCCAGGGTGGGCAGGTCGTGGGTGGTGACCATGGCCAGGGCCTGCCGCGGCCACGCGTCCGGCGGATCGGGCTCGAACCAGACCAGCCGTGTCGAGAGGATCGCCGCCGCCGCCAGCTCCGCGCGGAAGCCGGGCTCGACGGTGCCCAGGTCCTCACCGATGACGATCGCTTCGGTGCGGGCACTCTCCATGGCCACCAGGTCGAGCAGCTCGCGCCCGGCGAAGCGGACGTAGGCGCCGTCGGCTGGCTCGCCACCGTCTGGGATCCAGAAGAGGCGGCTGAGCCCCATGACGTGGTCGATGCGCAGGCCCCCTCCCCGCACGAGGGCGGCACGCAGCAGATCGGCCAACGGCCGGTAGCCAAGGTCCCGGAGCCGCCAAGGCACCCATGGCGGCAGTCCCCAGCGTTGGCCGGCGGGGGCGAAGTCGTCCGGCGGAGCCCCGATGCTGAACTCCGCCGCCAGCAGGTCCTGCCAGAGCCAGGCGTCAGCGCCGCCGGGGTCGACGCCGATGGCGAGGTCCTGCACCACGCGCACTCCGACGTCGCGCACGGCGTCGAGCTGCTCGTCTACCACCAGCTGGAGCCAGGCGTGGAACCTGATCCGGTCGTCCAGGAGCCGGGCTGCCCTGGCCACGCCGCCACCCTGCGGATGTCGGAGCTCTGGCGGCCATCGGCGCCAGCTGGGGCCGTGCGTCTCCGCAAGTGCGCAGAAGCGCGCCCATCCTTCGAGCGCCTCACCCTGCTCGGCCCGCCAGACGTCGACGTGATGGCGCTCGGCGGCGCTCGTGCCGGCCCAGATGCGCTCAAGGGCGGCTCGCTGGAGGGACCAGCACGCATCCCGGTCGACCACTGGCTCGACGAGCAGGGCGCGCGCCCGGTCGCCCAGAGCGGCCACTTCGGGGGTCGAGGCGCCCGGAACGTCCTCCACCCGGATGAGGAGCGGGCTCCGCCAGCGACGGCTGGAGGAGAAGTAGGGGCTGGTGGCGATGGGCAGCACCGGGGTGGGCGCATGCAGTGGGCTCAGCGCCAGCATGCCCCCGCCGAGTCCGGCCACCCAGTGGGCGAGGTCCCGCACGTCGGCCAGGTCTCCGATCCCCCAGCTGCGCCGTGAGCGGGTGGTGGGCACCTGGGCGACCACCCCCCACGTCCGGAGGTCCGCGGGCAGGTGACAGCGCCCGGGGCTGACCAGCACGGAGTAGTCCGAGGACCCGTCGACCGGCGTGAGATCATGGATGCCGAGCGGGAGGTCGGCCGGTAGGCGGGTCAGCTCCCCCAGATCGGATCCGTCCTCGAGGCGCACGTGGCACGGCACCTCGAGTGGCGCATCGGCACCGGGCAGGACCACCCGGACCTGGCGCCCGGCCGACGGATCTCCCATCGCGGCGCGGATGGCCTCGACCGTGGCCGGGGCGGCCATCTGTCGGCGCCCCCACGTGTCGGTCCAGCCGTCATCGATGCCCCAGGCGTCGGTGGTCACCGGCTGGTCAACCCTCAGGCCCCTGCCCCACGTGCTCCTGCACGAACTCCTGGAGCGCGGCCGCGTCCACGGTCCGGCAGGTTCGCTTGAACAACCAGGCCGTCGCGACCACCTCGTCGCGGAGATCGGGGTTGGGTGCGACCACGACCCGATCCCCGGCCAGGGCCTCGAGGTCGGCACGCCCCGTCCCGCGGAGGTCGGGATCGTGCTGGAGGAGCACATCGCCGCGCTCGAGGATCCCCACCTGAACCGGTCGGGAGATCGGGACGTCCACCACGCCCTGTACGGCTGGCCCCGGCTGGTGGGGTCCTGAGGTGGGCGGGTCGGATGTGTACTCGATCTCCTCGTTCCCCACCACGTGCACGAGGTAGGCGGGGTCGAGCGGTTCACGGCGGGTCGGACCACATGCGGCCGCGCCGGTGTCAGAGCCGCCGCACCCGCCGACGACGGCAGTCACCAGGGCGAGCACGAGACCTCGGGCCGGGGGGCAGCGCATCCGGGCATCGTCGCAGATCCGAGCAGGACCCCGGTGGGCGTACACTGCGGCCCATGTCCAGGTCACTCGTCGAGCGCCGCCTCCTCGAGGTCGGCGCGCGTCTCAAGGAGCTGCGACACGAGCTCTCGGTGTCCGACGAGCAGCTCGGTCACCTGACCGAGGCGGCCGACGACGCCCGGCTTCGTTCGCTCGTCTCCGAGACGCCGCTGGCCGACCGGGAGCACCACGATGCACAACGCCACGCCGATGCGATGCAGCGCCACCGCGCCGAGGTGTTGGCGCAGATCGACCGCCTCGAGCAGACGCAGGACGAGCTGCTCGACCGGCTGATGGCCGAGACCCGCTCGTAGCCCCACGAAAGGAAGCCGACGGTGAGCATCCGCGTCGTGATCGCTGAGGACGAGGCCATCATCCGCCTCGACCTGAAGGAGACCCTCGAGGAGGAGGGCTATGAGGTCGTCGGGGAGACAGGGCGGGGCGACGAAGCGGTGGAGCTCGTCCGAGACCTCGTCCCGGACCTCGCCATCCTCGACATCAAGATGCCGGGTCTCGACGGCTTGTCCGCCGCTCGCTTGATCAGTGCCGACCATCGATCAGCGGTGCTGATCCTCACCGCCTTCTCCCAGCGGGACCTCATCGAGGAGGCGCGCGATGCCGGCGCGCTGGCCTACCTGGTGAAGCCCTTCCAGCGGTCCGAGCTGATCCCGGCGGTGGAAGTGGCCCTTGGCCGCTTCCGTGAGATGCAGGCCTTGTTCGACCAGAACAGCACCCTCGAGGAGCAGCTCGAGACCCGCAAGGTGGTCGACCGCGCCAAGGGACTCCTGATGGACCACCACCACCTCAGCGAGTCCGACGCCTTCTCGTGGATCCAGAAGC
>DAIQBC010000268.1:0-3784 GCA_036781345.1 Acidimicrobiales bacterium
GATCGACGATCTCGCCCATGATCTTCGTGAGCTCGAAGTCCTTCGGGGTGTAGACAGCCGCCACGTCGGCCGCACGGAGCCGAGGGCGGTCGTCCTCGGGGATGATGCCACCGGCCACGACGGGCGCGGTCACCCCCCGCTCGCGGCACAGGCGCACCACCTCGGGCACCAGCTCGAGGTGGCTGCCCGAGAGGATCGAGAGCCCGATCACGTCGACGTCCTCATCGAGGGCGACCGCGGCGATCTGCTCGGGGGTCAGCCGTATGCCCTGGTAGATCACCTCGAGGCCCGCGTCGCGAGCGGCCACGGCGATCTGCTCGGCGCCGTTGCTGTGGCCGTCCAGGCCGGGCTTGGCGACGAGCAGGCGTGGCGGCCCACCCGCCAGTCCCTTCACGCGCTCGGCGACGGCCCGCAAGCCCTGGCTCCCCCGGCCGACACCAGCCGCGGCCGCCACGCCCGTGGGGGCCCGGTACTCACCGAACACCTCCCGCAACACCCCCGCCCACTCCCCCGTGGTGCCGCCGGCATGGGCGAGGTCGATGGTGGCTGGCATCACGTTCTCCGTGGACGCCGCCACCCGCCGCAGCTCGTCGAGCGACCGCTTGACGGCGTCGTTGTCGCGGTCGGCACGCCACTCGATCACTCCGGCGATCGCCTCGGCTTCGACGGCGGGATCGACCTTGAGGATCGATCCCTCCCCCTCGAGGGGCGACGGCAGCGCGTTCGTGAAGCGGTTGACCCCGACCACCGTGAGGTCGCCGGACTCCAGCCGCCGCAGGCGCTCGGCGTGGCTCGCGACCAGGCGGCCCTTGAGCTCCTCGATGGCCTCGAAGGCGCCTCCGAGGGCCAGCACTCCTTCGAGCTCGGCCCAGGCCGCGTCAGCAAGCTCGCGGGTGAGGGACTCCACCACCACCGAACCCTCGAAGAGGTCGGGGTACTCGAGCAGATCGGTCTCATAGGCCAACACCTGTTGCATCCGCAACGCCCACTGCTGATCCCAGGGCCGGGGCAGGCCGAGGGCCTCGTTCCACGCCGGCAGCTGGATCGAGCGGGCGCGGGCGTCACGGGAGAGGGTGACGCCCAGCATCTCGAGCACGATCCGCTGCACGTTGTTCTCCGGTTGCGCCTCTGTGAGGCCGAGGCTGTTCACCTGGACGCCGTAGCGGAAGCGCCGGGCCTTCGGGTCGCTGATGCCGTAGCGCTCGACGCCGATGCGGTCCCACAGCTGGGTGAAGGCCCGCATCTTGGCCGTCTCCTCCACGAAGCGAATGCCGCTGTTCACGAAGAAGCTGATCGAGGCGAAGACGGCCGGGAACCGATCGTCGTGGACCTGCCCGGACTCCTGGACGGCGTCGAGCACGCCGATGGCCGTCGCCAGGCTGTAGGCCAGCTCCTGCACGGGAGTGGCTCCGGCCTCCTGCAGGTGGTAGCTGCACACGTTCATGGGGTTCCACCGCGGCACCCACTCTGCGCAGAAGGCGATCATGTCCACGATCAGCCGGCGCGACGGAAGCGGCGGGAAGATGTAGGTGCCCCGCGAGAGGTACTCCTTGACGATGTCGTTCTGGGTGGTGCCGCGGAGGTCCTTGCTCGCCACCCCGTGGTCCTCGGCGTTGGCCACGTAGAGCCCGAGCAGCCACGCCGCCGGCGCGTTGATCGTCATCGACGTGTTCATCTCGCCTTGGGGGATGCCGTCGAGCAGCTCGCGCATGTGACCCAGGTGCACCACGGGGACGCCGACCTTGCCCACCTCGCCTCGCGCCAGCACGTGGTCAGGGTCGTAACCGGTCTGGGTGGGGAGGTCGAAGGCGATCGACAGGCCCGTCTGGCCGTGGGCCAGGTTGGCCCGGTAGAGCGCGTTGCTCGCCTTGGCGGTGGAGTGCCCCGAGTAGGTGCGGATCATCCATGGAGGATCGGGCTGCTCGAGGTGCGGTGACGTCACCGGCCCATGATCCCCCCGCACGGAGCGGGGCGACAAACGCGCTCAGGACCAGAGCGGTGGCAGCGGTGCCGTCCTGGCCGTGGCCAGCAGGTGGAGGTAGCGGCGGCGGGGGACGTCGACCGCTCCCAGGGAGGCCAGGTGGGGCGTTGTCCACTGCACGTCGAGCAGGCGACGCTCATCACCGTCAGCTTGCAGCAGCTCCACGAGGCCGACCAGCGCAACCTTGGACGCGTCGGACCGACGATGGAACATCGACTCGCCTGCGAAGAGCCCCTCGACGGCCACGCCGTAGAGGCCGCCGGCCAGCCCCTCGTCGTCCCAGGCTTCAACGCTGTGGACCCAGCCCCACCGGTGCAGAGCGGAGTAGGCGGCTCGGATCTCCGTGCTGATCCAGCCTCCGGGGCGCCGCGGGTCGGCGCAGGCCTCGATCACCTCCTCGAAGGCCGTGTCGACACGCACCTCGTAGCGGCCACGCGCCCGTCGCAGCGACCGGCCGACCGTGAAGGTGGCGAGCGGTACGACGCCGCGGGGATCCGGCGACCACCAGGCCATCGGGCCGCGCTGCCTGAGCGGCATCGGGAACAGCCCGTGCCGGTAGGCGTGGAGCAGCGTGCCCGGCTCGAGATCGGCCCCGACGCCCACCAGACCGTGCTCATCGGCTTCGTCGGCGGCGGGGAACCGCCACGGGCTGGGCCGCGGCTCGACCGGCACCCGACCGACCCTACTGTCGGCGCCGGCGATGCGGCATCGCCCGCGCCGTCCAGACCGTCACCAATACTGGGGTGGCATGGATCGCCGGAGCTTTCTGAGCCTGTCCGCCGCCACTGTCGCCGGGCTCGGTCTGGGCGGCCTGTCCAGCTGCCGCAACCGTGCTGACGACGACCCGACCCCGCCTGACGGCAGCACCACGACGTCCCGTGCCGACCCGACCACCACGACGACTGCGTCACCGACGGCGGAGCTCGGGCCAACCGATCCCAACGGCCTGCGTCTCCTGCCCGGCTTCGCGTCACGGGTCGTCGCCACCACCGGGACGGTCGTCCCTGGGACCACGACCACCTGGCACACGGACCCCGATGGCGGCGCCTGCTTCGGCACGGACGACGGCGGCTGGATCTACGTGTCCAACGCCGAGAGCGACTCAGGTGGCGCGTCGAGCGTGCGCTTCGCTCCCGACGGATCGGTGATCGGAGCGGCTCGCATCCTCCAGGGGACCACCCGGAACTGCGCCGGCGGCGCCACGCCATGGGGCACGTGGCTCTCCTGCGAGGAGCACCCGGACGGCGCCGTCTGGGAGTGCGACCCCACCGGCGCCACCGACGCCGTGCGCCATGCAGGGTTGGGGATCTTCCGCCACGAGGCGGCCGCCGTCGATCCGGTCTCCAAGGCCGTCTACCTCACCGAGGACGAGCCGGACGGCGGCTTCTACCGCTTCACTCCCGACCGGTGGGAGGACCTGAGCGCGGGTCGTCTCGAGGTGATGGTCGAGAGCGCCGCCGGTGCCCTCTCCTGGGCCCGGGTGCCGGACCCGCAACGGACCAGCCAGGCCACCCTGCCCGTCCGACAGCAGGTCCCAGGGATGCGGAGGTTCAACGGCGGCGAGGGCACCTGCCTGCTCGGCGATGCGATCGCGTTCACGACCAAGGGCGACGACCACGTGTGGCGCTACGACCCCACATCAGGGGAGCTCTCCGTGCTCTACGACCCGAGCCAGCTCGTCGCACCTGTGCTGTCCGGGGTGGACAACTGCATCGCGCTCGGCACAGACCTGTTCGTCTGCGAGGACGGCGGCGACATGCAGGTGGTCCGGTTGCGGCCCGACGCCTCCGCCCAAGCGGTGGT
>DAIQBC010000269.1:0-3773 GCA_036781345.1 Acidimicrobiales bacterium
GAACGTGGCTCGGGGGGGAGGACTCGAACCCCCAACGACTGGACCAGAACCAGCTGTGTTACCGATTACACCACCCCCGAATGGGCGGGCGGCAACCCTACCGAACAGCCTCGTGCGGCCGCACACCCGGATCAGTCGTTCACAGCGTTGTCGAGGCGAAAGAGCCGGTCGAACCCGATGATGCGACCGACCGCGACGGCCGCAGTCTCGCGGACGAGCTGACGCAGCTCGCTGGTGCCCGACAGGCGCGAGGCGCTCGGGGAGACCGTGGCGTCGAGGCCGCTCTCCTCGGCGATGGCCTCCACCCGGTAGGCGTGATAGCCGTCAGTCACCAGCACCACATCGGTGAGGCCGCGCTCGCGCAGGATGCGAGCGGACGCCGCCAGCGATTCCCAGGTGCTGCTCCCCTGCACCTCCTTGAGTAGAGCCTCGTCCGGGACGCCGTACTCGCGGAGGTAGTTGTAGCCAGCGGTGGCCTCGGTGAAGCGATCCCCCTGCTGGCGACCACCGGTCACGACGATGCGAGACGCCAGGCCGGCGTCGTAGAGCTCGAGGGCGTGGTCGAGCCGGTCCTGCAGCACCGGCGAGGGCTGGCCGTTGTACTGCGCGGCGCCCAGCACGATGATGGCATCGGCTTCGCGGGCACCCTCGTGGCGGCTGGCTTGGTACACCTGGGTGAACGTCACGACGACGTAGACCACCAGCACGACCGCTGCCGCCACGACCGCTTGCAGGATGCGTCGCCGCCACCGTCGGCGCGGCCGTGGGGGAGGCCGAACCTCGGGCTCCGCCAGGGCCATCACAGCCGTGCTCGTGCCGCCCGCAACCGGTCGACGGTGCGCTCCCGCCCCAGGGCCTCGAGCGACTCGAACAGCGGCGGCCCCACGGACCGCCCCGTGGTGGCCACCCGAACCGGCCCTTGGGCTTTGCTGAGCTGCGCATGTCCGTCGGCGTTCACAAGCCCCACGGCGACCGCAGCACCTTCGATGGCGGCTCGGATGTCGTCCGCCCTCCACCGAGCGAGGCCGCCGAGGGCAGCGATGGTGGCGTCGAGCATCTCCGGGGCGCTCTTGCCCTTCACCATCGCCTTCGTCCAGGAGTCCTCATCGAGCTCCAGCGGCCCGTCGAGCAGGAAGGCGATCATCGGCTCCACCTCGACGAGCACGCGGACCCGCTCCTGCACGAGCGGCGCGATCGGGGTGAGCACCTCGAGGGCCGCCTCACCGCGCGCGAGGAAGGGACGGGCGGCGTCCAGGAAGGCTCCGGTGGACAGCGCCCGCAGGTGCTCGGCGTTGACGTGCTGCAGCTTCTTCACGTCGAAGAAGGCCGGGGCCGAGTTCACATCCTCGAGACGGAACTGCTCCTGGATCTCCTCCAGCGGACGGATCTCGATGCCGTCGCTCGGGCCCCATCCGAGCAGAGCGAGGTAGTTGACCATCGCAGTGGGCAGGTAGCCCTGGTCCTTGAACTCCTGCACCGACACGGAGTCGCGTCGCTTCGAGAGCTTCTTGCGCTGCTCGTTCACCAGCACCGGGAGGTGGGCGAAGGTGGGCCGGTAGTCGAGGTCGAGCGCGTCGCCGAGGCAGAGGTACTTGGGGGTGCCGTTGACGTGCTCCTCGCCCCGCACCACATGGGTGATGCCTTGGTGGGCGTCGTCGATGATGTTGGCCAGCAGGAACGTGGGCGTGCCGCTCGAACGCAGGAGCACGAAGTCCTCGAGGGTGCGGTTCTCCACGCCCACATGGCCCCGGACCAGATCGTCGAAGGCCGTGACGCCCTCATCGGGACTCCGGAACCGCAACGCGGTCGTGGTGCCGTGCGCCACCCCGCGGTCACGACAGAACCCGTCGTAGCCAGGCGGACCGCCCCGCTCGTGGGCTCGGGCCTGGACGGCTTCGGTCGTGCAGTCGCACCAGTAGGCACGGCCGGCCGCGAGGAGCTGGTCGCCCGCCACCGTGTAGACGTCCATGCGATCGCTCTGGTAGGTGGGGTCGCCATCCCAAGGGAGGCCCAGCCACTGAAGCATGTCGAGGATGTTCTGGGTGAGCTCGGGCCGGTTTCGCTCGGTGTCGGTGTCTTCGACCCGCAAGAGGATCTCGCCGCCGGTGCGCCGGGCGTGCAGCCAGTTGAAGAGCATCGTGCGCGCGCCGCCGACGTGCAGGTAGCCCGTCGGAGAGGGCGCGAAGCGAAGACGGGGAAGGCCGGAGGTCACCTTCCGAGGGTACCGGTCGACCGGCGCGTCGCTGCTCTCAGCGGGTGGGCGCGGGGAGATCGCCGAGCAGCGACCGCCAGTTGGCCCGGTGGGCCTCAGTGACCTGGGCTGGGGTCTGCCGCAGCGCCGCCTCCGGCACGAGGTCGACGACGCCGCGGAGCTCGCCATAGTGGTGCGGGTGCCCCACCTCCTCGAACAGGCGGGTCCGCAGCTCGACCAGCTCCGCCGGTGCGTCGCCGAGGTACCCCCAGATCGTGAGAGCCACGGTCAGATCGTGCACCACGGGGGCCCGGCCGAGCAGCGACGCTCGCTTCAGAGCCACCGCGACGGCGCCGGCCAGGGCGTCCTTCTCGTGCTCCCCGGGCGCCAGCGTGAGTCGACCTTCGAAGCGTCGGGCCAACGAGAGCATGTAGCCCTGGTCGGGCCCCTGGTTGCCGAGGCGCTGACCGCGGGGCTGCCCGCCCTCGACCACCTCGCCGGGACGGTTGGACATCCACGACTCCGGCCGCCTCGGCGGAGACTCGTAGGCACGCACGGGCAGGTTGTGGTCGACCGGGACGTGTTCAGGAGCGGCCACGACTGGAACCTACTGGCCCGAGTGGAGCAGGCCCCACACGAAGCCGTCGGTGAGGGCTTGCCACGACGCCTCGATGATGTTGGTGGACACGCCGATGGTGGTCCACGCGAGGTCGCCGTCAGTGGAGTCGATGAGGACGCGCACCACGGCGTCGGTGTCGGCGACACCGTCGAGGATGCGCACGCGGTAGTCGGTGAGGTGGATGTGGGCGAGGTGCGGGAAGGCACCCACGAGCACCCGCCTGAGGGCCTGGTCGAGCGCGTTGACGGGACCGTTGCCCTCCCCCACCGCGATCAACCGGGTGTCACCGACCCAGAGCTTGACGGTGGCCTCGGTGTCGATGGTGGGCTTGGTGCTGCCCGGCACCGGCGCGCGGTGGTAGGTGGTGACCCGGTAGCCCTCGACCCGGAAGTAGGTGGGCTCCCACCCGGTGGCCAGCCGCATCAGCAGCTCGAGGCTGGCGTCGGCCGCCTCGAACACGTACCCGTCGGACTCGAGCTGCTTGAGCTCGTCAGAGAGGATCCCGGCGGCGCGGTCGTCGAGGTCGACACCGAGCTCGTTGGCCTTCATGACCATGCCGGCCCTTCCACCGAGGTCACTCACCAGCACGCGGGTGCCGTTGCCTACCAGCTCAGGCTCGATGTGCTCGTAGGTGGCGCCTCCGGCCTTGCCGAGCGCCGAGGTGTGCAGGCCGCCCTTGTGGGCGAAGGCCGACATCCCGACGTAGGGGTCTGCCGAGTGCGGAGGGAGGTTCACCAGCTCGGCCACGTGGCGGCTCACGGCGGTGAGCCGCTCCAGGCGGCCCTCAGGCAGGCACCGCACCCCCATCTTCAGCTCGAGGTTGGGGATGCAGGTCATGAGGTTGGCGTTGCCCGTGCGCTCGCCGTAGCCGTTCACGGTGCCCTGGAGCTGGGTGGCACCCCCGAGCACGGCGGCCACCGAGTTGGCCACCGCGCAGCCCGAGTCGTTCTGGGTGTGGATGCC
>DAIQBC010000270.1:0-3766 GCA_036781345.1 Acidimicrobiales bacterium
GGATCCGCCCGGTGGGCGAGGCGGAGGCACCCGGCAACCTGGCCACCAAGCCAGCCGGCGCGTTCCGCTGGTTGTACGCGCCGTTCCGGATGGAGGACCACGCGCTGGTGTTCATCTGCCAGGAGCGCGGCGACGGCAGCCGGGTGCTGGAGGAGGCCGTGCGGCTGTGGCCCGACGGCCGGGTCGACTTCCTCGGCCGGGCCGAGCACGACCTCACCTGGAGCGCCGCCGGGCCTGGCCTCTTCGGTCTCGTCGAGAAGGGCACGATCCGCCTCGGTGACGTCGTGGTGGAGGTGGAGCCGGTGCTCCCGGTCCACATCGGTGTCGGCACCGGCTACGGCTTCGACAGTGACGGCTGGAAGCACGGCGCCTACCAGGGCGACCTCGAGGTGCAGGGCAAGGTGTGGGATCTCTCCACCGCCGAGGGCAAGGGCGCCATGTTCGGCATCGTCGACTCCGTTGCCAAGTTCACCACCGGCGGCCAGACCGGTTGGGGCCTCTTCGAGCACCTGTACATCTAGGGCGCAACAGGTGCCGGTCCTGACCCGGCCGGCCAGTACCCTCGGCTGATGCTCCGGTTCCTGACGGCGGGTGAGTCGCACGGGCGGGCGCTCGTCGTGATCGTCGAGGGCCTGCCTGCGGGGCTGCCCATCACCACGGAGCAGGTGCAGGGCGAGCTGGCTCGTCGGCGGCTCGGCTACGGGCGCGGGCCCCGCATGAAGTTCGAGCAGGACGAGGTCACGATCATCGGTGGGGTGCGCCACGGACGCACGCTCGGGTCGCCCGTGGCCATCGAGATCGGCAACTCGGAGTGGGACCGCGAGCCGGACAAGTGGCAGAAGGAGATGTCGGTGCGGGCCGAGGACGGGCCGACCAAGGCGCCACTCACCAAGGTGCGGCCCGGTCACGCCGACCTGGCCGGGATGCAGAAGTACGGGCTCACGGACGCGCGCGACATCCTCGAGCGCGCGTCAGCGCGTGAGACGGCCGCCCGGGTGGCGGCGGGCACGGTGGCCAAGGCGCTGCTGGCCGAGCTCGACATCGACATCGTGAGCCACGTCATCCAGATGGGTTTGGCCCGCTCCAAGGCCTCGGTCCGTCCAGGACCAGCCGACCTGGCGCAGGTCGACGAGTCACCCGTGCGCTGCTTCGACGCCGCGGCTGAGGAGGCCATGGTCGCCGAGATCAAGGCGGCCGCCAAGGACGGCGACAGCCTCGGGGGCATCGTCGAGGTGCTGGCCTACGGCGTGCCGGTGGGCCTCGGCAGCCACGTGCACTGGGACCGCAAGCTCGACGCCCTCCTGGCCCGGGCTCTCATGTCGATCCAGGCCGTGAAGGGCGTGGAGATCGGCGACGGCTTCGAAGTCGCAGGCCGCCGGGGCAGCGAGGCACACGATCCCATCACCTGGGACGCCGCCTCCGGCGCTTACCACCGGGAGTCGTCGCTCGCAGGCGGCGTGGAGGGCGGCATGTCCACCGGTGAGGTGCTCGTGGCCCGGGCAGCGATGAAGCCGCTGGCCACCCTCAACCGGCCCACCCTGAAGACGGTCGACACCGCCACCAAGGAGGAGGCGGTGTCGTTCAAGGAGCGCACCGACGTCACCGCGGTGCCGGCCATGGGCGTGGTGGCCGAGACGATGGTGGCGCTCGTCCTGGCCGACGAGGCTGCGCGCAAGTTCGGCGGCGACTCCGTGGCCGAGCTGCGACGCAACCGCGACGCCTTCGTCGCGAGCCTCGGGTGATGGCGATGGCGCGCCACGTCGTGCTGGTGGGCCTGATGGGTTCGGGCAAGACCACTGTAGGCAAGCGGCTGGCCGCCGGCCTCGACCGCCACTTCGTGGATGCCGACGCCGCGCTCGAGGAGATCGCCGATCGCACCATCGCCGAGATCTTCGAGCAGGACGGCGAGCGGGCCTTCCGCGACCTCGAGGCCGACACCTTCGAGGAGCTGCTCGAGCACCACGAGCCGTGCGTGATCGCGGGCGGCGGTGGCCTCGTGCTGCGCTCCGACAACCGCGTGCGCCTCATGCGTCGCGACGTCACCGTGGTGTTCCTCGACGCCAGCCCCGCGTTCCTGGCCAGCCGAGTGTCGGCCAAGCCCCATCGGCCGCTGCTGCACGGCGACGAGCCCACCGTCGACGTGCTCACCCGGCTCCATGCCGAGCGGGCGCCCCTCTACGCCGAGGTGGCCGACATCACCGTGGCGGTGGATCCGTTCCACCAACGCGAGGAGAAGCCGAAGCGGGCGCTGGCCGACCGCATCGCGGAGCTCGTGCTGGCCCACGAGGCCCAGGTCGCCCCGTGATCACCGTCGAGGTGCGGCTGCGCGACCGCAGCTACCCCGTGCTGGTGGGTGCCGGCGTGGTGGGCGAGCTGGCGGGCGTGCTGCGGCCGGCAGCGGCGCGGGCGGCCATCGTCACCCAAGCGGGCATCGGCTTGGAGGTCGACCCCGGTCGTGAGCACCGCACGTTCGAGATCGGCGACGGTGAGGCCGCGAAGACGCTGGCCACCGTGGAGGAGCTGTGCCGGGCATGGGCGACGTGGGGCCTCACCCGCGCCGATGTCGTGGTGGCCGTGGGCGGCGGGCTGGTCACCGACGTGGCCGGGTTCGCGGCGGCCACCTACCACCGTGGCGTTCCGGTGGTGCACGTGCCCACCACGCTGCTCGGGATGGTCGACGCGGCAATCGGCGGCAAGACCGGTGTGAACCTGCCGGAGGGCAAGAACCTCGTCGGCGCCTTCTGGCAGCCCGGCGCGGTGCTCTGCGACACGAACGCCCTCGCCACTCTGCCGCCGCGGGAGCTGCGCTCCGGCCGGGGAGAGCTGGCCAAGTACCACTTCCTCGCATCCACCGACCTGCTGGCGCTCGACCTCGAGGACCGCATCGCGGCCGCCGTGCGCATCAAGGCCGACGTCGTGGCCGGCGACGAGCGCGAGGACCCCGGCAACCGCCGCGGGCGCGCCATCCTCAACTACGGCCACACCCTGGCGCACGCCCTGGAGATCGCGACCGCGCACGACCTGCGACACGGGGAAGCCGTCGCGATCGGCCTGGCCTACGCCGCCGCCCTCGGCCGCCGCCTCGGTCGCATCGACGACGCCCGCGTGGCCGAGCACCACCGCGTGCTGGCCGCCTACGAGCTCGACGCCGCGCTGCCCGCCGGGGTCGACAGCGACAACCTCGTGGCGTTGATGCGTCACGACAAGAAGGCCATCGCCGGCCTCACGTTCGTCCTCGACGGACCCGACGGGTTCGAGGTCGTCCCCGGCGTCGATGAAGCCGATGCCCGTGCCGCACTGGAGGACCTGCCCTGACCGGATCCATCGTCCTGCTCCTCAACGGACCCAATCTCAACCTGCTCGGCGAGCGGGAGCCGGAGGTCTACGGCACCGGCACCCTCGAGGAGTACGTCGGGGCGGCCCGCGCCGTCGCCGAGGCCCACGACCTCGTCCTCGAGCACCTGCAGTCAAACCACGAGGGGGTGCTGGTCGACGCGGTGCAGGCCGCACGTGACCGCTGCGCGGCCATCGTCATCAACGCCGGTGCCCTCACGCACTACGCCCGCGCCCTGCAGGATGCGCTGGCGGCCTTCGGGGGCCCGGTGGTGGAGCTGCACCTGTCCAACCCCGCCGCGCGCGAGGAGTGGCGCCACACGTCGGTGATCGCCCCGGTGGCCACCGCCGTCATCGCCGGCCTCGGTGGGCATGGCTACCCGATGGCCATCGCCGCGGTGGCGAGGTTGCTGGAGTGAGCCTTCCCGCCATG
>DAIQBC010000271.1:0-3753 GCA_036781345.1 Acidimicrobiales bacterium
AGGCGATGGGCAGCACGCCTTCGCGCTCGAAGTGGTTCACGTGCTCGAGGTCCATCGTGGAGACGGCCTGGTAGTAGAGCGAGTGCATCGTGGCCATGCGGCGCTGGAGCGAGTCGACCAGCAGGTCGCTGAGGGTGGTGTCCATGGTGAGCCCTTCCCCTGGGGTCGGTGGGACGATGCCGGCGGGAGGCGACGCTAGTCACGGCAGAAACTTCTGTCAATGCACCTGCCACAATGATGGAATGAGCATCTGCGGATGGCCGCGCCGAACCCCTCCACCTTCGTGGTCCAGCCGCCCGGCGGGGTGTGATGCCGCGCGCATCGGTGAGCCCACCGACGCCTTGCCGTCCCGCTGATCAGCGCTCAGGGCGCATCGAGCAGGGCGGCCACCGCACGGGCGACGATGCGGCGACTCTCGGGGCCGGTGAGACCTCGGGTGCGACGCAGGTGCTCGATGGTGTGGAAGCCGAGCAGGATGTCCAGCCCCGCGCCCACCTCGCGGGCGTCTCCCTGCGGTAGCGCCGCGAGCTCGGGCGCGAACATCTGCTCCACCTGGTGGCGCAGCGCCCGCAGGTTGCGCTCGAGGTTCTCGCGCAAGATGGCATTGGCCGGAGCCCGTTGGAGCGTGGCGCGCAACATGGGCGCGATCTCTTCGTAGAGGCGGAACCGGTTGGTCACGATCCGATCGATGCGATCGGTCACCGGCCCCTCGCCGAGCCCGTCGATCTCGAAGAGGGGGGCCACCTTCTCCAGGTTCCGGGCGATGGCGGCGCGGATGAGCGCCTCGACATCGTCGAAGTAGCGGTACACCGACCGCAGCGAGACGCCGGAGCGCTCAGCGACCTCAGAGGCCCCTGGCTCGAGCGAGCCCTCGGCGAAGAGCTCGAGCACCGCGTCCAGGACGAGATCGCGGTTCCGCTCCCGCCGCGCCGTGCGGCCGTCGGCCGAGCCGGTCGCCTCGATGCGCCCGACCGGGGCGGGCGACGGGCTCGCGGCGGGCGTCACCGCGCGGTGACCGTTCCGGCGGTGAGCGTCAGGATGTGGCCCACCGACGGCGTGGCCTTGTTGTCGAGCAGCTCCAGGTAGGTGGCGGCGACGGCGTCGGGGCCGCTGTCGTGCTGGAACTCGATCCAGCTGGCCGCCCAAGGCGCGTAGTCGGCCCAGGCGGCCCCGATCGTCGCGTCGAGCTTCGCCTGGCCCCAGTCCTCGCTGCGCTTGGAGATCTGGCCCGGTGCGAAGAAGAAGGCGGGCTTCGGGCCCGGTAGATCGCTGGCACCGCCCATGTCGTCCCAGTGGGTGCCGCCCAGCATCATGTCGTAGGTGAGGTCGTCGCCGTAGCGGTGGTGCACGCCGGCGCGCACGGCCGCCGAGCCGGACACGTCCACGTAGACCGCCCGTCCCTCAGGGAGGTGTCCCTCGTCGCCGTAGGCGACCACCAGGTCGTAGACGCCGATGCTCTCGGTGAAGTCGATGTTGCCGGGGGCGGTGAGCCCGACCACGGTGAGGCCCTCGCGGCGGGCCGCCTGCCGGGCTATGCCGAGGCCGGTCTTGGACGAGGCGCTGGAGATGACCAGCACCGAGGCCCCGAAGTAGTCGTTGTCGCCGAGGAAGTCGTCGGCCAGGAAGGAGGTGAAGAACAAGGGGTAGAGGAGCATGCGCCGGTCCTCGTCCGCAGAGCCGGCCTGCTCGGTGGGCGCCACGAACAGGTACCGGTTGTACGCGCCGGCCATGGGCGCTCGGTGCGCGGAGACGTCCGTGAACCCGCCCGCGTCCGCCCGGCCGACGTTGACGACGAGCTCGGACGACATCGGGAGGAACCCAAACACCCGTTGGCCGACTGCCAACGTCGCGTCGGTCGACTCGACGACCTCGGCGTAGCCCCACACCGGGATCCGACCCCAGCCCGCCTCGGCGGGGAAGAAGTCCCAGTACTGGAGCATGTCGCCGATGACGGCATAGGTGATGTTGTTCGCGCTGAGGCCGAAGCGCTCGATGCTCAGCCGAGCCTGGCCCGGCTGCAGGGCGGGCGCGGGAAGGTTGACGATGCGCGTCTCATGCAGGTCGGCGCGGTTGACGATCAGGTCCATGGATCCTCCTGGGGCGGGCTCACTGCTGGCTCATGGTGGCCCGCTGCTCGGTCCGGGCCAGGTCGACGGCTTCGGCCTGGCCGACGCTCAGGAGCTGGATGTCGACGCGGTGGAGCGCGCCCTCGAAGGCGAAGCCCTTCTGGTAGCGCTCGCTCACGGGTGACCCGTGGTCGAAGCCGATGCTCGGCCCGATGCTCGAGATCATGTTCATGGCGAACGGCACCTCGACCGTCCCGACCGCGGCGCCGTCGATCACGAGCGTGGCCTTCGCGGCGGAGCCCGAGCGACGGAACTCGACGCCGACGACGGAGGGGCCGGTCGGCACCGTGACGGTCGATTCGACGATGTGGTGCTCGGCGAAGCAGTTGTAGTCGAACACCAGGTGATCGCCCTGGATGAACAGGCTCAGGCCGGAGTTCTCGGTGCCGGTGGCGTAGAGGACGCCCTGGGCCCCTTCCGGTCGATCGATCATGGCGTCCATGTCCCAGCTGCGCCCGCCCAGCCCGGCGGCGACCTGAGGAGGCAGCGGGGTCATCGGCGGGAAGTAGGTGTAGTGACGGCTGGTGGGGTGTGGTGAGCGGTCCCGGAAGCGGGCACCGAAGAGCTCGAGGGTGCGGTCGTCGAGGGGGAGCACGCCGTGCTCGGCGGCCACCTCCCACCAGAGCGCGACCATCTCGGCCAGCTTCTCGGGCATCTCGGCGGCCAGGTTGCGGCACTCGGATCGGTCCTCGGCCAGGTGGTACAGCTCCCAGTCGTCGTCGTCGAAGCTGGTGCCGAACTCGTGGCGGGTCACGGCCTTCCACCCGTCGGCGTACATGGCGCGGTGTCCCATCATCTCGAAGTACTGCACCGTCTTGTGGCTAGGTGCATCGGGTGCGGCGAACGAGTAGTTGATGGGGGTGCCCGTGATCGGCATCTGCTCGCGACCCCGGTAGACCTCCGGCGGCGTCACGCCGAGCGCTTCGTAGATCGTGGGCACGATGTCGTTGACGTGGTGGAACTGGTGCCGCAGCCCGCCCGGGTCGTCGATGACCGCCGGCCAGTGGACGATGAGCGGCACGTGGACCCCGCCCTCGTGGGTGTTCTGCTTGTACCACTTGAACGGGGTGTTGCCGGCCTGGGCCCAGCCCCACGGGTAGTTGGCGTGGCTGTGCGGGCCACCGATGTCGTCGATGCGCTGCACGGCCTCGTCGGGCGTCTCGATGAGGAAGTTGAAGAACTTCATCTCGTGCATGACGCCGAAGGGCCCCCCCTCCTGGCTGGCCCCGTTGTCGGAGAGCAGCACGAGCATGGTGTTGTCGAGCTGGTCCAGCCGGTCGAGGTCGTCGAGGAGGCGGCCGAGCTGCGCGTCCGTGTGGTCGAGGAACGCGGCGAATGCCTCCTGGAGGCGCGCCGCCAGGAGCCGGTGGTTCTCGGGAAGCTCGTCCCAGGGCTCGACACCGGGGTTCCGCGGGGCGAGCTGCGTGCCGGGCGGGACGATCCCCATCTCGTGCTGGCGGGCGAACCAGCGCTCGCGTGCCACGTCCCAGCCGTCGTCGAACCGGCCGCGGTACTTCTCGAGGTACTCGGCCGGGGCCTGATGAGGCGCGTGCATCGCCCCGAAGGAGAGGTACATGAAGAACGGGCGATCCGGCCGGATCGACTTGGTGTCGTGCACGAACTCGAT
>DAIQBC010000272.1:0-3728 GCA_036781345.1 Acidimicrobiales bacterium
ACGCGCAACCTCCCCACCGTGATCCTCCAGGAGATGGACACGCCGGTGATCGCGGTGCTCAACGGCGCGGCGGCCGGCTACGGCCTCGACCTGGCGCTGGGCGCCGATCTTCGCCTCATGGCGAGCTCGGCCGTGCTCCTCCCCGGGTTCGCCAAGCGGGGCGTCGTGCCCGAGTCGGGCGGCACCTGGTACCTGCCCCGCCTCCTCGGCTGGGCCAAGGCGGCCGAGATCTCCTACCTCGGGCGAGACATCGACGCCGCCGAGGCCGAGCGCATCGGGTTGGTGAACCGTGCCGTTCCTGACGCAGAGCTCGATGCGCTCGCGCTCGAGTGGGCGACGGAGATCGCCGCCAACGCCCCACTGGCGATCCGGGCCATGAAGCGCCTGTTCCGGCACGGCCAGACACAGGACTTCGCGAGCCACTCACACCACGTGCTCCTGCAGACGATGCTGCTGTTCGGCACCAAGGACTTCCAGGAAGGCCTGGCCAGCTTCATGGAGAAGCGCCCACCGGAGTTCCGCGGCCGCTGAGCCTGCGGCACCCAAAGCTGTCATCGGCCAGGAAATGAGTCGATCGGCTCTGGCGAGACGCGGTCCAAACGGGGAAGGTTGTGCGCACGACCTCCTCGGAGGGAGTCATCCGGCCGGGCGCCACACGCGGCGACCGCCAGCGGTTTGGCCGAGTCCCGGCGGGCGGGGCTCGGCCGACTCGCGTGCAGGCCGTCGGCTCCCTAACGGGCCTCGAGCTCCTCGCTGACCGCCAGCCAGCGCTCCTCGGCCTCGTGGAGCGCGGCCTGCACTTCGGCGAGGTCGTGGCCCCGCTCGCGGAGCGTGGCGTGGTCGTTCTGCTCGGCAGCACGGCTGAGCTCCAGCTCCAATCGTCGGCGCTCGGCGTCGAGGCGGGCCACGTCCTTCTCGGCGTCCTTCAACAGCGTGCGCAGCGTGCTGTGCGACCGGCCCACGGGCCGTCTCGCGGGCGGCGGCGCGGCAGACCGAGGAGATGCGCGAGGGATGTCGGCCGCCGCCGTCACGGATTGGGCGCGACGCCCCCCTGCCGCAGCAACCGAACGACGCTCGGCATCCCAGGCCACGTACCCGCCAGGACGGCGGGCGGCAGAGCCAGCGCCATCCAGCACGAGGACGTCGGTGACGGTGCGCTCCAGGAACGCGCGGTCATGGCTCACCACCAGCAGAGCACCCGGCCAATCGTCGAGGAAGTCCTCCAACGCGCGCAGGGTGTCGAGGTCGAGGTCGTTGGTGGGTTCGTCGAGCAGCAGGACGTTGGGCTTCTGCGCCAGGGCGAGGAGCAGCTGCACGCGGCGTCGCTCACCGCCCGAGAGCAAGCCGATCGGCGCCCACTGCGAGTCGTCCTCGAACCAGAAGGCCTCGAGGAGCCGGGCATCGGTCCAGTCCGGCTGGCGATGCGGCCCTGCCACCGCCTCCCGCACACGCTGCGTCGGGTCGAGGCTGGCACCCCGCTGGTCGTAGACGGAGAGGCACACCGTAGATCCGCGCACCACGCGGCCCTCCCGGGGCGTGCGACGCCCCGCGACCACGTCCAGGAGCGTGGACTTGCCAGCGCCGTTCGGGCCGACGATGCCGAGCCGCTCGCGGGGGTCGAGGGCGAGATCGAGGCCCCGGAACAGCCAGCGGTCGCCGTAGCCGTCACCGACCCCGTGCAGCTCCACCACCTGCTCGCCCAGCCGGGGAGTCTCGACGTGCAGCGAGAGCTCGCCTTGGCGCGCCGCCGCCTCCGGGCGCGCATTGACGACAGCGGTGGCAGCGTCGATGCGGGCCTGCGGCTTGCGGGTGCGGGCCGGCGCGCCCCGGCGTAGCCACGCCAGCTCCGAGCGTGCAAGGTTGCGCCGCTTCGTCTCGGCGGCCTCGGATCGCTGCGCGCGCTGGGCCCGGGCCTCCAGCCAGCTCTGGTACCCGCCGACGTGCACGTAGGTCCGACCTCGGTCTATCTCGAGCACCTGGGTGGTGACACGATCGAGCACGTGGCGATCGTGCGTCACCAGCACGAGGCCGCCCGGGAACCGAGCCAGCCAGTCCTCCAGCCACGCGATGCCGTCGAGGTCGAGGTGGTTGGTGGGCTCGTCGAGGATGAGGAGGTCGTTGTCGTCGGGCTCGTGCCCGTCGCCGCCGGCCTCGAGCAGGGCGAGCGCCAGCGCCACTCGCTTGATCTGGCCTCCCGACAGCGTGGCCACATCAGTGTCGAGGGCCGCGCCCATCCCGAGTCGGTCGAGGATCGACGCCGCCTCCCAACCGTCACCCACCGCGTCTGCAACGGTGCCGGGAGGGAGCGGCGCATCCTGATCCAGCGCTGCCACCCGAGCGCCCCGACCTCGGCGGACCACGCCCGCCTCAGGTTCCACCGTGCCCGCCAGCACCTTCAGCAAGGTGGACTTGCCGCAGCCGTTGATCCCGACGACACCGAGGCGGTCACCGCTCGAGACCGTCACCGAGAGACCCTCGAAGAGCGGCTTGCCGGGCCGGCTCACCGTCACTCCCGAGGCATCGACGAGGATCACACCCGACATCCTCCCAGACGATCCGCGAGGCGCCGGCCGCCGCTCGGTACCGTCGCTCCGTGGCTCGAGACGGCATCCTGTCCGACCCCATCGACCTCGACGGTCGGCGCCCCAACGGCCCGAGCTACCCCACGAAGCCAGCCCGGTTGGGTCTGGTGGTGGAGCACCGGGCCAGCAGCGTGGTCGGCTCGATCCGCTCGTACAACGACGACATCGTGGTGCTGTGCGACCGCCACGGCGTCGACCGCCCGCTGCGCAACCAACCAGGCGGGTTCCTGGTGGACGGCTGCCCCACCACGCTCGTACCCGCGGCAGCGGACTCCCGCCGGGCAGGCGTGACCGCCTCCGGTTCGATCGCGACTGCGAACCGCCCAGCGCGCGTCGCACGCGCCAGTCGGATCCTCGTCGAGGGCATCCACGACGCCGAGCTGGTCGAGAAGGTGTGGGGCGACGACCTTCGCGAGATAGGCGTCGTGGTGGAGCGCCTCGACGGCATGGACGACCTGGTCGACGTGGTGCGAGACCTCGACCCTGGGCCCGGCCGGCGCCTCGGTGTGCTCCTCGACCACCTCGTCGACGGTTCCAAGGAGGCCCGGGCCGCGGCGGCGGTGCGCCACCCGCATGTGCTCGTCACGGGCACCCCGTTCGTCGACGTGTGGGCGGCCATCCGCCCGGCCACGATCGGCATCGCCGCCTGGCCGGACGTGCCACGCGACGTGCCCTGGAAGGCAGGGGTGCTCGACGCCCTCGGGATTGCGGCACACCCGGGCCAGTTCTGGAAGCAGCTCCTCGGGAGCGTGCGCACCTACGCCGACCTCGACTCGACCCTGGTCGGGGCCGTCGAGCAGCTCATCGACTTCGTCACCGACGACACCGACACCTGAGGACGGGCCTTCTTTCAACCGCGGCGGACGCGACCGCGCAGGGCGGCGAAGCACATCGACATGGACACCGCGCCCACGAGGGCGATGGCCAGCAGCCCCTTGCCGATCGGCGCCCAGTCCCACCCCTTGCTCACGAGGGCGCGCAGCCCGTCGAGCAGATAGGTGACCGGGTTGTAGCCCGCCACCGTGTCCAGCCAGCCCGTCAGCGCGAATCGGGGCAGGGTCGACGTGGTGAGGAACGCGAACGGGAAGAAGAGGATGAAGCTCGACGCCACCGCCTGCGGGCTGCCGGTCTTCAGCGCGATGGCGT
>DAIQBC010000273.1:0-3728 GCA_036781345.1 Acidimicrobiales bacterium
GTCGTGGGTGATGCTGGCCGAGACCCGGCGCGGCTTCGGCGACAAGTGGAAGGGCATCACCGACGTCGACACCCGCTACCGGCAGCGCTACGTCGACCTGTGGACGAACCCCGAGAGCCGGGCCGTCTTCGTGCAGCGCAGCCGGATCCTCAGCCTCACGCGACGATGGCTCGAGGCGCGAGGCTTCATGGAGGTGGAGACGCCGATCTTCCACCCCATCCCCGGAGGCGCGCTCGCCAAGCCCTTCACCACGCACCACAACGCCCTCGACATGGATCTGTACCTGCGCATCGCGCCGGAGCTCTACCTGAAGCGCCTCACGGTGGGCGGCTTCGAGCGCGTGTTCGAGATCGGCCGGGTGTTCCGCAACGAGGGCCTGTCGACCAGGCACAACCCCGAGTTCACGATGCTCGAGCTCTACCAGGCCTATGGCGACTACAACGACGTGATGACGCTCACCGAGGAGCTCGTGGCCTACCTCGCCATGGAGCTCCACGGCACCACCCAGATCTCCTACGGCGGTCGCGCGCTCGACCTCACCCCACCCTGGAAGCGCGCCACCCTCTCTGAGCTGGTGGAGGAGCACGCTGGCGTCCACGTCGACGTCGGGATGCCGCTCGAGGAGCTGCGTCGCATCGCCACGGAGCACGGCGTGGAGGTGGAGGCCGACTACGGGGGGGGCAAGCTCGTCCTCGAGATCTACGAGAAGACGACCGAAACGGAGCTGTGGGGCCCGGTGTTCGTCACGGACTACCCCAAGGAGGTCTCGCCGCTCGCGCGTGACCACCGGGAGCTGGCGGACATGGTCGAGCGCTTCGAGCCCATCGTGGCCGGCCGTGAGCTCGGCAACGCGTTCTCGGAGCTCATCGACCCCGACGAGCAGAGGGCGCGCTTCGAGGCGCAGGCCGCCCAGGGCGCGGCCGGCGACGAGGAGGCCATGGTGGTGGACGAGGACTACCTCCGCGCCCTCGAGTACGGGCTCCCGCCCACTGCCGGGCTCGGCATCGGGATCGACCGCCTCGTGATGCTGCTCACCGACTCTGCGTCCATCCGTGACGTGATCCTCTTCCCCACGCTGCGTCCCGAACAGGACTGAGCTCGGCCAACTGGTGGGAGCATGCGAGCGTGACGCTCGACGAACCGGTCGCCCTCGCGGTGCCCGACGCCGCGGACGGCGTGTGGGCCCCCCAGCGGCGACGGCTCACGCTCGGCCTCGTCTTCACCATCACCCTCGTCGCCTTCGAGTCGCTGGCCATCTCCACCGTGATGCCGGTGGTGGCCGACGACCTCGGAGGGCTCGGCCTCTACGGCTGGGTGTTCAGCGGCTTCTTCCTCGGGAGCCTCCTCGGCATCGTGGTCGCCGGCCAGGCGGCCGACCGGCGCGGCACCGCCGTTCCGTTCCTCGTCGGGCTCGTCCTCTTCTCGGTCGGTCTGTGCGTGGGGGGCCTGGCGCCATCGATGGGTGTGCTGGTGGCCGCCCGGGTCCTCCAGGGCATGGGGGCCGGGGCCATCCCCGCCATCGCCTACGCCAGCGTGGGACGTGCGTATCCGGCGGCCGTCCGGCCGCGCGTCTTCGCGGTGTTCTCCTCGGCGTGGGTGATCCCGGGCCTGATCGGACCAGCGGCCAGCAGCGCTATCGAGCGGGCCGCGAGCTGGCGGGCGGTGTTCCTCGCCCTGCTGCCGCTCGTGCTGCTGGCGGCGGTGATCACGCTGCCGGCCTTGACCCGATCCACGGAGCTCGTGGACACGGCAGGTGGTGCACCTGTGGAGGAGCGGCGCGGGCTGGCCGTGGTGCTGACCCTGGCCGCAGGTGCGGTGCTGGTGGCCATCAGTGGCATCCCGCTCGCGCTCGCCGGCCCCCTGCTCGTCATCGCGTTGGTGGTGGCCGCCCGGGCGTTCGTGCAGCTCGTGCCCGCGGGCACCCTCCGGCTGGCGCCGGGCATGCCGGCGGCGGTGCTCGTGCGCGGCATCCTCACGTTCGCCTTCTTCGGAGCTGATGCCTACGTATCACTCACCTTCCAGGATGTTCGCGACCAGCCCACCTGGGTGGCTGGCGTGGCCCTCACCGGCACGACCCTGCTGTGGACCAGCGGGGCGTGGGTGCAGCAGCACTGGATCCTCCGCGCCGGACCCCGCAGGGTGGTGACGACCGGCTTCGGCTTCGTCGCCCTCGGCATCGTCGGGATGTTCGGTGCCCTCGGCCCGCTCCCGTTGGTGCCGTCCGTGGCGGCGTGGTCGGTCGGTGGCTTCGGCATCGGCCTCGCCTACGCCCCGTTGGCGGTGACGGTCCTGGGCTTGGCGGAGCCCGGGCGCCAGGGGTCGGCATCCAGCAGCCTCCAGCTCACCGATGTGCTGGGGACCGCGCTCGGCACCGGCCTCGGCGGTGCCTTCGTCGCCCTCGGGGAGGCGAGGGGCTGGGCCACCCGCAGCGCGCTCGAGCTCGCCTTCGGGGTGACCCTCGCCGTCGCCATGATCGGGATCGCCGCCGCGCGCCGCCTCCCGACCACGCTCCCCGGCTGAGGCCTCAGGCGGTGGAGACAGCTTCGACGTCGAGGAGGAGGTGGGTGGCGGCGCCGGCTAGCGCGATCGCGGACGGGCTGCCGCCCAGGGGCTCGAGGGCGTCGATGGCCTGGGCCACAAAGGTGCGGGCCAGGTCGATCGAGCGGTCGACGCCCGAGGACGCGCGCACGAGCTCGCGGGCGAGGTCGAGATCGGCGCCGCCGATCGGTCCGCCGAGAAGGGGGCCGAGGTCGCCGTCCAGCTCGGCCAGGGCGTGGATCACCGGGAGGTTGTAGATGCCTTCGGCGATGTCATGGCCGGCAGGCTTGCCCAGCTGCTCGTCGGTGGCGACGACGTCGAGCACGTCGTCCACGATCTGGAAGGCCATGCCGTACCGCAGCCCGAACTCGGTGAGCAGGTCGATGCGGTCGCGGGGAAGCTCGCCGACGATGCCCCCCACGCGGCAGGCGGTGGCGAACAGCGCGGCGGTCTTGCCCTCGATGGCGGCGAGGTAGGAGGCCTGCGTGCGGGTGGCGTCGTAGGCGTGTCGCAGCTCGTGGACCTCGCCGGCACACAGCCGGCCGATGGTGGCGGCGAGCAGGGCGGCCACCTCGTTGCCCAGACCGGCTGCGATCTCCGATGCCTTGGCCAGCAGGAAGTCACCCGCGAGGATCGCCTTCAGGTTTCCCCACCTGGCGTTGACGCTCTCCACGCCACGTCGCGTCGCAGCCTCGTCGATCACGTCGTCGTGGCACAGCGACCCCACCTGGACGAGCTCCACGGCCACGCCGCCAAGGATCACCTCGTCGGTGACGGCCGCCTCCACGCCGGTGGCGTCGGGGGCCAGCGCGGCGGCGGCGGCCACCGCGAACAGCGGGCGGGCGCGCTTGCCTCCGGCGGTGATCAGGTGGCCGCCCATCTGCGCCATCAGCTCGTCTTCGGCCTGCACCGCCGCCAGCAGGGCGCTTTCCACCCTCGCGCGGTGGCCGGCCATGCCGGGGAGGAGGAGGAGCGGGCTCTCGGACACCAGGGTCCACGCTAGGGCAGCGCCTGCTGACACCGGAAAACCGAGATCAGGGCTCACCTTCGGCCGTCCTGCGGCCGATGGGAAGGAAGGACCTGGAACGGGCCGGTCCGCGGTGTGATGCGCAAGGGCAGGGATACACTCGACCCACGGATCCCCCAGATAGGGGCGGGAGGCTCACCTTGTTCGAACGGTTCACCGACCG
>DAIQBC010000274.1:0-3706 GCA_036781345.1 Acidimicrobiales bacterium
AGAGCGCGTAGTTGCCCATCGGGCTGAAGATCCCCGCCTGCTCGAACCCGGCCTCTGGGCTGTCCGTCATCCGCTGCGCCCCGCCCGGCATGGCGCCCCCAGTGCGGGGGCGGCCGGCCAGGGTGATGAGCGCGACGCGGCACTTGCCAGCCGCAATGGCCGCCGCGGCATGTCCGACGTGCGAGAGGTACGAGCTGCCGCCGATCTCGGTGCTGTCGACGTAGCGGGCGGCCAGGCCCAGGTACTCCGCCATCGACACCGGGCCGAAGCCGGGTGTGGTGGAGTCGCAGAAGTAGGCGTCGACATCGGCGAGGGTGAGCCCGGCGTCGGCCACGGCTCCGGTGGCCACCTCGCGGTGGATCTGCGCGACCGTGCGATCGGGGATCTCGCGCCGTGGATGCTCGTAGGCCCCGACGATGACGGCCTTGCCCCGCATCGACATGGCCAAGTCAGCCCAAGAACCCGTCGCAGGTCCCGGGGCGAGGGAGAGAAGCGGTCCATCCTCGGTTGCGGCAGCTCATGGCCGGCAGCCTGCCCGCCCCGCCGCCGCGCCTCAAGCCCACGCACCGGGTCAGTGGTGCCCGAAGGTGACCTCGCCCACGGTGGCGGTGAGTCCCACGGCGGCAAGTGCCGCGATCACGCGCCCCACATGGGCGTGGTCGAGTGTCTCCACCACCACCTCGAGCTCGGCGGAGCGGGCGGACACGTCGAGGAACATGCGCTCGTGGAGGATCTCGACGATGTTGCCCCCGGCCTGGCCCACGGTGGTGGTGACGAGGCCCAGGCTGCCGGGCACGTCGGGGATCTCGATGTGGAGACGGGTGAGGCGTCCTGATCGCACCAGGCCACGCATGATGACCGAGGCCAGCAGGCGGGGGTCGACGTTGCCGCCGCTGAGCACCACCCCGACCTCGCGGTGGGGAAGCAGGTCCGGGTGCTCGAGCAGCCCGGCGATCCCAGCTGCGCCGGCCCCTTCGACCACCGTCTTCTCGATGTCGAGCAGGAGGGTCATGGCCTCCTCCACCGAGGTGTCGTGCACGGTGACGATGCGGTCCACCAGCGCCAGCACGATCGGGGTGGTGTGCGTGCCCGGCACCGGCACCGCGATGCCCTCGGCGATGGTCGCCCCCCCGAGCTCCACGTCGGCACCGGTGACAGCGGCCAGCATCGAGGCCCAGCGGTCGCTCTGGACGCCGACGACCGAGATCGACGGTTGGAGCGCCTTGGCCACCACCGCCATGCCCGCCAGCAGCCCGCCCCCGCCGGTGGGGACCACCAGTGCATCGAGCTCCGGGTGGTCCTCGAGGAGCTCGAGCGCCACCGTGCCCTGACCGGCGATGACGGCCGGATCGTCATAGGGGTGGACGAAGGTGCGACCCTCGTCGGCGAGGCGCCTGGCCTCCCCGGCGGCTTCAGCGAGGTCGGCGCCGAACATCACGACGTGGGCCCCGAGGGCCTCCGTGCGCTGCACCTTCACGAAGGGCGTGCCGGCCGGCATCACGATGGTGGCCTCGATGCCGAGTCGGGTCGCGTGGCGGGCGACGGCTTGGGCGTGGTTCCCGGCCGACATGGCCACCACCCCGCATCGGCGCTCGTCGTCGGTCAGCGAGAGCAGCTTGTTCAGCGCACCGCGCTCCTTGAACGACGCCGTGAACTGCAGGTTCTCGAACTTCACGACGACGCCGGTGCCGAGCACCTCCGAGAGCGTGTGCGAACGCGCGCTCGGGGTGCGCTCGATCGCGCCGGTGATCCGCTCGGCGGCCGCCCGTACGTCGTCGATGGTGACCTCGCTCATGGACGCAACCCTCGCACGACGTCGGCCCCCTCGAGCAGGACCTCGTCCGGCACCGCGCCCGTACCCGGACCGTCGGGCACTGCCACCACGCCACCGACAGGTAGTCGAGAGTCGGCCAGGTCGGGGCGGAACCGGCCACGCGGATCGAGGTCGGGTGGCAGGGTCACGTGGGGGAGGGCGGCCACGGCCAGGTTGGCAGCACGGCCGATGCCGGTCTCCAGCATCCCCCCGATCCAGAGGGGAACGCCGAGCTCCACGCAGCGATCGTGGACCGCCCGGGCAGCGATCCAGCCACCGACACGCGCGGGCTTGAGGCACACCACCTCGCACGCACCCAGTGCCACCGCCGCTTCGATGGCCTCGAGCGAGGTGAGCGGCTCATCCAGACAGATGGGCGTGTCCAGCCGCGCCGCCAGCCGGGCGTGACCGAGCAGGTCGGCGGGCGCCAGCGGCTGCTCGAGGCACACCAATCCCACACCATCGAGGCGATCGAGCTCGGGGTCGTCCTCCGCGAACGAGCCGTTGGCGTCGGCCTGGAGGAGCAGGCCTGGACCGACGTGCGCCCGAAGGGCCTCGAGGTGCCCGGCCGCCCGCTGGGGCGCCACCTTCACGCGCAGCCGAGCGGCCCCCGCGGCCAGCGCCTGGTCAGCCTCGGCCAGCAGGTCCTCGACCGCGTCGTGCAGCCCGAGGGCGGCTCCGGGCGCGACCGAGCGGGCCGTGGCGCCCAACCAGGCCGCCAACGAGCGGTCGGCGGCGCGCAGCTGGGCGTCGAGCACGGCCAGCTCCAGGGCTGCCCTGGCCATCGGGTGGCCGCGCACGGTGTCGAGATGCGAGCCCAGCGCGAGGGCGTCGCCGGTGGGTCCGGCCCAGGCGCGCGGCACGAGGTGGTCGCGCAGCACCAACCGGGCGGCCTCGGTGAACTCCGGGGCATAGGTCGGCTCCGGTTCAGCCACGCACTCGGCCCATCCATCGGCCTCGGCCGCGCGTACGTGCACCAGCAGCACGTCGCGCTCGTCCCGACGGGCGCGCGCAGTGCGCAGCGGCACGGCGAGGTGCATGGGCACCGTCACCAGGTCGATGGCCTCGACGCGCACTGCGGCGAGGGGCTCGAGCGCAGGCACACACCCATGGTGGCACCGATACCCTTGGCGGTCGTGTCCGATCTCTCCACTCGAAGCCACGGCGTGCTCAAGGCCAACGACCCGTGCTGGTGCGGGAGTGGCAAGAAGTTCAAGCGCTGCCACAAGGCAGCCAGTGCGAACGTCCGCCCCGGTCGCCTCAGCCCCACCAGGGCCGTCCCGGCCGAGATCCCGCGCCCGCCCTACGCGGAGTCGGGCCAGCCCGTGCGCCGCCAGGAGAACCCGGTGCAGAGCCCGGATGTGATCGAGCGGATGCGCGTGGCGGGTCAGGCGGCTGCCGAGGTGCTGGCCGTCACCGGCGCCGCGGTGCGTCCAGGCATCACGACCGACGAGCTCGATGCCATCTGCCACCAGGCCTGCATCGAGCGCGGCGGCTACCCGAGCCCCCTCAACTACAACGGCTTCCCGAAGTCGCTCTGCACTTCGGTGAACGAGGTCATCTGCCATGGGATACCCGACGACCGAGCCCTCGTCGACGGCGATATCTGCAACCTCGACGTCACCATCTTCCTCAACGGCGTGCACGGCGACACCAACGCCACCTTCCTGGTGGGCGAGGTCGACCCGCAGAGCCGGCGCCTGGTGGAGGTCACCCGTGAGTGCCTGGAGCGGGCCATCGCCGTGGTCCGGCCAGGACAGCCTTTCAACGAGATCGGCCGGGCCATCCAGACCCACGCCGAGGGCAACGGCTTCGGCGTGGTGCGGAGCTTCGTGGGTCACGGCATCGGCGAGCAGTTCCACACCGATCTGCACGTGCCGCACTACTACGAGC
>DAIQBC010000275.1:0-3680 GCA_036781345.1 Acidimicrobiales bacterium
ATGTGGCCGAGCTCACCGGCTTCCCCGCCATCCTCGGCCACCGGGTGGTCACGCTGCACCCGAAGGTCCACGGCGGGATCCTGGCCGACCGGCACAACCCCGATCACCAGGCGGACATGGCGCAGTACGGCATCGACCCGCTCGACCTCGTGGTGTCCAACCTCTACCCGTTCGGCGCCGACACCTCGAGCTTCGAGCACGGTGCCACCCGCGCCGAGGAGCTCATCGACATCGGCGGGCCGGCCATGATCCGAGCTGCGGCCAAGAACTTCAAGGACGTCGGCATCCTGACCCACCCGTCCGACTACCAGACGGTGGTCGACGAGCTGAAGGCGGGGGGCGTGCTGTCCGACGCCACCAAGTGGGCGCTGGCCCGCAAGGCCTTCGCCCACACCGCGGCCTACGACGCCTCGATCGTCACCTGGTTCGACCGGATGGCCGCCGACCCGCTGCCGCCCACGATCCACCTCGCCCTCGAGCGAGTGCAGGACCTGCGCTACGGCGAGAACCCCCACCAGACCGGCGCCCGCTACCGCGAGATCGGCACCACGTCGTGGTGGGACGGCGTGCAGCAGCACGGCGGCATGGCCCTCAGCTACCTCAACCTCTTCGACGCCGATGCGGCGTGGGGGCTGGCCAACGACCTTGCCGCCACCACGGGCCGACCTTCCGTGGCCATCATCAAGCACGCCAACCCGTGCGGCGCTGCGGTGGCTGACACCCTGGCCGTGGCCTACCAGCGGGCCTTCGAGTGCGACGAGCGATCGGCCTTCGGCGGCATCGTGGCGCTGTCGCACTCGGTCGACGCAGGGACCGTCGAGCGCATGGCGGCGGCCGCCCAGGCCGACGTCGTGATCGCCCCCGGCTACGGCCCCGGCGTGATCGAGGCGCTCACCGCCAAGCGCAAGAACACCCGGCTCCTCACGGCCGAACCGCCGGTGCCCGATGCCCACCAGATCCGCCAGCTCACCGGATCCTGGCTGGTGCAGGACGCCCACCACTTCGCCGCCACGCGCGACGACTGGCGCGTGGTCACCAAGCGGGCTCCCACGGAGGCCGAGTGGGCCGACGCCGCCCTCGCCTGGCGGCTGGTGGGCTGGGTGAAGAGCAACTCGATCGTCCTCGTGAAGGACGGCACCGCGTGGGGCATCGGCGCCGGGCAGCAGAACCGCGTCGAGGCGGGGCAGATCGCCGCGTCCAAGGCGGCCGGGCGGGCCGCCGGCGGGGCGTGTGCCAGCGACGCCTTCTACCCCTTCCCCGACGGCATCGAGGCCGCCGCCGAGGCGGGCGTGGCCGTGGTGATCCAGCCCGGCGGATCAGTGAAGGACGAGGACACGATCGCCAAGGCCGACGAGCTCGGCCTGGCCATGGTCTTCACCGGCGAGCGCCACTTCCTGCACTGACGCCCTGGCGCACCTAGCGGGCGGGGCAGGCGTACTGCGCCATGACCACCGGCCACGCGGGGTTGCTGGCCGCAGCGGGGTCGGGATCCGAGAAGACCCCGCCGTCAGTCCCGATCGAGCGGGTGCGGGTGAGGGCAGAGAACGGGCCGTTGGCGATGCGCACCTGCAGGTCGATCCTCGTGTCGTCGGTGGGCGTCCGGGCCAGCCCCTCGCAGTCCTCGACGGCGAACCACGCGGTGAGCACGAGGTCCGCGTCGGGTTCCAGGCGGATCGGGAACGGGTCGGGCACGTAGTCGGAGGTCTCGAAGTCGCGCGTGTAGCCGAGGAGGCGCAGCCCGGGCCGGGGGCGGGGCCCGTCGACGATCTCGATGGCCACCCGCGACCGGTTGGTGAGCCGCACCCCGATCTGCACCGGTCCGTCCCCACCCCAGCTCGAGACCCCGGTGTCGCCGAGCCTCGGGGTGACGGTGCCACTGGTGAAGGCCCAGGTGGTGAGGATGACCACGGCGACGAACGCCAGCCAGGCCACCCATCGGCGCCAGCGGGGGCCAGCCGGCGGCACGAGCTGGTCGAGCAGGTCGTCCTCGTGTGAACGGGAAGGGGTTGCGGCCGAGATCATATTGTCATAATGTCCTAGGACAATGGGTCAGTCAAGGGGAGCCGTACCATGAGCGTCATCATCCTGCTCGTCCTGGCCGTTGGGGCGGCGGTCGCCCTCCTCGTCTCCCAGGGCGCTCCGGGTTCCCTGCTGGTCGCCGCGGCGGGCATCCCCCCGGCGGAGCGTCCACTGCTGATCCGCTTCCTCGATCGCTCCCGGCGGTTCCGCCGGACCGGGGCGATCGCGAGCCTCGTCCTCGCGGCCGGAGCGGCGGCTGTCCTCGCCGCGGAGCGCGATGGCGGGGTGGGAGGGCGCGTCGAGCTCGCCGTGCTGGCGTCGATCAGCCTGGGCGGGTCCATCCTCGGGTCGGTGGCAGCCGAGGTGTTCCGCGTCCGGCGCTCGTCCGGCCCTCGGGTCGCATCGCTGTCGGTGAGAGAACCCGGGACCTACCGGGATCTGGTCGCAGACCGACGCGAACGGGTGCTCCTCGTCCTGTCCGTGCTGGCGGCCGCGCTGTCGCTCGGTGTGGCGGCCGCTCCCGCTCGCGGCCTCGCCCTGCTCGTCGCGACCCTTCTCCTCGCGGTGCTCCGGCGCTGGGCGACGGCACGCGTGGCGCTGCGGGGGCGGCCGGTGCTGCCGGCTGAGCTCGAGGCGGCCGACGACCGGGTGCGCTCCCTGGCCATCTCGGCCGGCCTGGGCCGGCCCATCGTGACGCTGGCCGCGCTCCTCGGCTCGCTGCAGTGGGCCGGGCTGGCGGGCGGGTCGGACTCGGTCGGGACCATGCCCGACCTCGTAAGCCTCGCGGGGGTGGTCGGCTCGCTCGGGCTCCTGGGTGCCGCCGTCGTCTGGTGGTGGCGCAACCGCTCCTTCGGGCTCGCGCCCCGGGGCGTCGCCGCCCGCCAGTTGCGCCGCCTGGCCTGGCTCCGGTTCGCCGGTGTGACCGCAGCGGTGGTGCTGCTGGCCGGGCTGCTCATCGTCCTGCGGGGTGGGTGAGCTCGTGCTCCTGCGCGTCGACCCGAGCCTTCCCCTGCCGGTCTACGAGCAGATCCGCTCCCAGCTGGCCCGGCTGTCCGCCAGCGGGCAGCTGGCCGTGGGCACCCGTCTGCCGACGATCCGCCAGCTCGCCTCCGATCTCGGGATCGCCAAGGGCACGGTCGAGCGGGCCTACGTGCTCCTCGAGGCCGACGGCGTGGTGGAGTGCCGTGGTCGGGCCGGGACGGTGCTCGCCCCTCGACCCGACGACGGTGCGCACGACCAGGCCGATCGGCGTCGCGAGCTCGAAGACGCGGCCGAGGCGCTGGCCGTGATCGTGCGCCAGCTCGGCCTGGGCGACGATGACGGCATCGTGGCGCTGCGGCGGGCACTGGCGCGCCTCGGGTGACGATCGCGCGCTGACGCGCGGTGCAGCCCGGCTGATCGCCCCGGCGCCGATCTGCCGAGACCCCGCTCCTCGCCCGTGCCTGCCACCTCTAGAGTCGGCCGCATGCCTGCTGTCCTGATGCATGGGGCCCCTGTGGCCGAGGCCGTGTTCGCCGACCTGGTGCCCCGCGTCGAGGCGCTACGAGCGGCAGGGCACACCCCGGGCCTGGCCACCGTGCTGATCGGCGACGACGAGCCGTCGGCTCGCTACGTGGCCATGAAGATGCGCAAGGCGACCGAGCTCGGCTGCCACAGCCCCC
>DAIQBC010000276.1:0-3671 GCA_036781345.1 Acidimicrobiales bacterium
CGGCCACCCTGTGCAACGACAGCCGGATCGACGGCACCGTGCTGGTCGGCGACCCCACCGAGGGCGCCCTCGTGGCCCTGGCCATGAAGGCCGGGATCGATCCCGACCGGCTCCGGGCCGACCGACCCCGCCAGGCCGAGGTGCCGTTCGACTCGGCCCGGAAGCTCATGGCCACGTTCCACCGCGACGGCGACCGCACGCTCGTGGTGGCCAAGGGCGCCACCGACGTGCTGCTCGACCGCTGCACGACGGTCCTGGACGCCGGCGGGGACCACCCCCTCGACGCAGAGCGGATCGCCGCGGTCCACGACGACATGGAGGCGATGGCGGCCGAGGGCCTCCGGGTGCTGGCCGTCGTGCGAGGCGTCGTGCCCGCAGGCGCGGTCGAGGGCGCGTCCGACGAGGCGGACCTCCTGGCGCTGGTCGACGACCTGTGCCTGGTCGGGCTCGTCGGCCTCCTCGACCCGCCCCGCCCAGAGGCGCGCGACGCCATCGCGCTGTGCCGCCGGGCCGGCATCGGGGTGAAGATGATCACCGGCGATCACGCCGCCACCGCCACGTCGATCGCCCGCCAGCTCGGGATCCAGGGCGACACCCGAACCGGCGCCGAGCTCGATCAGCTCGACGACGTGGCCCTCGCCCGTGTGATCGACGGCACCGGGGTCTTCGCTCGGGTCGCCCCCGAGCACAAGATCCGGCTGGTGCAGGCGCTCAAGGCCCAGGGGCACGTCGTGGCCATGACCGGCGACGGCGTCAACGACGCCCCTGCGCTGAAGGGGGCCGACATCGGCGTCGCGATGGGCATCACCGGCACCGAGGTCTCGAAGGAGGCCGCCGACATGGTCCTGACCGACGACGACTTCGCCACCATCGTGCGAGCCGTCGAGGCGGGCCGCACGATCTACGACAACATCCTCAAATTCGTCCGGTTCCAGCTCTCCACCAACGCCGGCGCCATCTTCAGCCTGCTCGGTGCCCAGATGGTCGGCCTGCCCGTTCCGTTCACGGCCATCCAGGTGCTCTGGGTGAACCTCATCATGGACGGACCCCCTGCCATGGCCCTGGGCGTCGACCCGCCCGCCTCCGGTGTGATGGAACGGGCGCCGCGGCGCAACGACACGGCCATCCTCACCCGCACCCGGGTGCGGCGAGTGCTCACCACCGGTGCGGTGATGGCGGCGGGCACCTTGGGGCTCCTTGCCTGGCAGGTAGACGTGGGCAGCGAGCAGCACGCCCTCGCGATGGCCTTCACGACCTTCGTCTTCTTCCAGGTGTTCAACGTGTTCAACGCCCGCGACGAGCAGCAGTCGGTGTTCCACCGCGAGACCCTTCGCAACGGGAAGCTCTGGCTGGCCGTGGCGCTCGTGGTCCTGCTGCAGGTGCTGGCGGTGCACGTGAACCCCGTGCAGGACGTGTTTGGCACCGCCGACCTGACCGCCGGCGACTGGCTCGCCGTGATCGGGGTGGCGTCGACGGTGCTCTGGCTCGAGGAGCTCCGCAAGCTCGCCAGCCGCCGACGCCTCGCTCGTACCAACCCCACGCCACACAAGGACGGTGAACGATGAAGTGTCCCACCGACGGCTCCGTGCTCCAGCTCAGCGAGCGACAGGGGATCGAGATCGACTACTGCCCCACCTGCCGGGGGGTGTGGCTGGATCGCGGAGAGCTCGACAAGCTCATCGAGCGCTCGGCCGCCGAGGTCGCGCCCCGCGCACCCATCACCACCGCCGATCGACGCCCCGAACCCGACTACGCCAACGGAGCCGCCAAGAAGCGCAAGAAGGGATCGTTCCTCAGTGAGATCTTCGAGTTCTGAACCCCGTTGGCCGGCTGGCCCGGCCCTCCGCACCTGAAAGCAGGTTCTCGTCATGCACTGCCCCCGCTGCCCCCGCTCCGAGCTCGATCGCGCCGTCCGACAAGGCGTCGAGGTGGACTTCTGCCCCTCGTGCCTCGGCGTGTGGTTCGACCGCGGCGAGGTGGAGAAGGTGTTCAACCGGCTGAGCGCCGTCGACCCCGACGACCTGCCCCAGCGCTGGGACCCGGTCGAGCGGGAGCTCGGTCCGTCGTTGTTCGCTGACCTGCTCGACCTCGAGCGGGGCTGAGACCCGTCGACATGGCGCAGGCCGAGGACCCGATCCATCGAGCGAACCCTGGGGAGGTGGCCGTGGAGCGCGCCCTGTGGGGCTCGCGGTTGCTGATGCTCGTGGGCGTCGCCGGCTCGGTCCTCATGGCCGTGATCGTGCTGTGGATGTCTGCGGTGGATCTGGCCGTGCTGGCCGGTGACGCCTACTCGTACGCCTCGGCCTCGGACCGCTCGGACCTGCGGGCCGATCTCATCGGCGGGATCGTCAAGACGATCGACAGCTTCCTGCTGGCGGCGATCCTCGTGCTCGTCGCGTTCGGCCTGTACGAGCTGTTCGTCAGCCGGCTCGATCCCGCGCGAGATGGTGCCTCCAGCCCGCGGATCCTCCTCGTGCGGTCCATCGACGACCTGAAGGACCGGATCGCGAAGCTGGTGGTGCTCATCCTCGTCATCGAGTTCTTCCAGAAGTCGCTGGACGCCGAGCTCACCCAAGCTGACGACCTGCTCAAGCTCGCCGGCGCGATCTCGCTGGTCGCCGTGGCGCTCACCGTTCCGTCGCTGGTGGGCAAGTCCGGCCAGCAGGACCTGGCAACATCCGAACAAGGAGCACAACGATGATCGACAACGATCTGGCTGCGGTCACCCTGCACCGGCGGTACCCGTCGGTGTCTCTCCTCGTCTCCCTCGATCCCGCGCAGGGAGCGTGGCCCTCCCGTCTCCTCGCCGCCCGCCGCGAGGCCGAGCGCCGCCTCGCTCTGGAGCCGGCCGGCGCCGACCCCGGCCTCCTGTCAGCGCTCGATGCCGCCGTCGAGGAGGCCAGCGCCGAGCCGGGAGCCCGCGGGCTGGCGGTGTTCGTGAACACCGACACCGCGACCGCGGTGTCGCTCCCTGTGGACGTCCGCGATCGAGTGGTGATCGACGAGACCTTCGCCACCCGCGACCTGGTCCATGCCGTCAACCGAACCACGGCCTACTGGGTGCTCCTGCTCGACCAGCGACGCCCTCGGCTCCTCCGCGGCACCGGCGGGCTGCTGCAGCCGGCACGGGCCGACATCGCCGTCGACATCCCATCGCCCCCGTCAGCAGAGCAACGCCGGCGAGGGCGCTCCGGTGATCCCGACCCCGGCCTCGATCGACGCTTCCGCGCCATCGACGAGGCCATCGCGCCAGCGATCACCACCGACGACGCTCCCCTGCTCGTCGTCGGCATCGAACCTGCGCTCTCCCAGTTCGCCGGCTCCACCAAGCACCAGCGACGCGTCAGCGGCACGGTCCGTCGCCGCACCGACGGTCCGCTCCCAGAGCTGGCCGCCGCGCTCCAGCCCCACCTCGAGGCGCTGTTCTCGGCCCGGTGCGATGCCGTCCTGGATGACCTCGGTCGCAACCTCTCCAAGGGACGGGTGGCGCTCGGCATCGACGACGCCTGGGCGCACGCCACCATCGGCGGTGGCGACACCCTCGTCGTCGAGGACTCCTACGAGTGCGCCGCCCGCATCCACGAGTGGGGGCTCGAGCACACCACCGACCGCGCCGCGCCGGACGTCGTCGACGACGTGGTCGACGAGCTGATCGAGCTCGTCCTTGCCCG
>DAIQBC010000277.1:0-3654 GCA_036781345.1 Acidimicrobiales bacterium
ATGATGGAGGTGTACGCCGGGTTCCTCACCCACACCGACGCGCAGGTGCAGCGCGTGCTCGACTTCATCGACGGCATGGGTGAGCTCGACGACACGATCGTGATCGTGATGAGCGACAACGGTGCCAGCGCGGAGGGCGGCGCCCGGGGCAGCTTCAACGAGCAGTACTTCTTCAACTTCGTGCCCGAGAGCATGGAGGAGAACCTGCGGCGCATCGACGACCTCGGCACGGCGCGGGCCAACAACCACTACCCATGGGGGTGGGCGTGGGCCGGCAACACGCCGCTCAAGCGCTTCAAGAGGGACACGCATGAAGGCGGCGTGGCCGACCCGCTCATCGTGCACTGGCCGTCCCGGCTGGGGGAGGGCGGCACCCGCCACCAGTACGTCCACGCCATCGACCTGATGCCGACCCTGCTCGATCTCATCGGGATCGAACCGCCGGCGGTGATCGGCGGGATCGAGCAGTCACCCATCGAGGGCGTCAGCTTCGCCCCCACGCTCATCGAGCCCGACGTCGCCGGCAGCCATCTGACGCAGTACTACGAGATGTTCGGATCCCGGGCGCTCTACCACGACGGATGGAAGGCGGTGGTGTTCCACCCCACGCCCTGGATCGCCTACGACGGCACCGACGTGAGCAAGCCCTTCGACGACGACGTGTGGGAGCTCTACCACGTGGCTGAGGACTTCTCGGAGGTGCACGACCTCGCCGCGTCGGAGCCGGAGCAGCTCGAGACCATGAAGGCCCTCTGGTGGCAGGAGGCGACCAAGTACCAGGTGCTGCCGCTCAACAACGATCCGACGAAGTTCTCCGACCGGCGGTTCCGGCGCGATCGCCACGTCTTCCACCCTGGGATCGGGCCGCTGCCCGAGGCGGTCGCCCCCAACCTCCGAGGGCGCACCTTCGTGGTGGCCGCGGCCCTCACCGTCCCCGAGTCGGGCGAGGTGGAGGGAGCCCTCGTGGCTCACGGCAGCCACGCGGGAGGGTATGCGCTCTACCTCAGCGGCCGCCGGCTCCACTTCGCCTACAACTTCGTGGGCACGGAGATCACGGTGGTGTCTGCTGAGGTGGAGCTTCCGTCCGGACCGGTGGAGGCCAAGGCGGTCTTCACCCGAGGCGATGGGGCGGCGACCGCCGTGGCGCTCTACTACGGCGACGTGCCGGTGGGCGAAGGCACCGTGCCGCACTGGACACCGGTCACCTACGGGATGACCGGGTTCGCGGTGGGCTACCAGCCCGGCTCGCCGATCTGCCCCGCCCTGGAGGGGCGGGCCGAGGTCACCGCCGGGGTGCTCGACACGGTCGTGATCGACATCCAGCGCCGCCCCCGTCCCGACCCTGAGCAACAGCTCCGCAAGGACATGGCCACCCAGTAGCGAGGTCAGGGCCCGACGTAACCGAGCTCGAAGCGCGGGAGCAGGAGCCGACCCACCCGCTCGGCCTCGTCGTCGAGCGGGTAGCCGGACAGGATGAACGAGTCGATCCCGAGGGCGGCGTAGGCCCGCAGCTTGGCCTCCACCTGGTCGACGCTGCCGGTGATGGCGGCGCCGACCCCGCTGCGGGCCACGCCGATGCCGGTCCACAGCGCCTCCTCCACGAAGCCATCGTCGCCCGCCGCGCTGCGCAGCGCGTCCTGGCGGCGCACCCCTTCGGACGCATGGTCGTGCGAGCTCTCCTTCAGGCGGCGCCCGATGTCGGGGTCGAGCTCGCTCACGAGCTCCGCGGCCGCCGCCCGGGCCTCGGCTTCGGTCTCCCGCACGATGACGTGGGTGCGCAGACCGAAGTGGAGCGTCCGGCCATGCGAGGCGGCCCGCTCCCGCAGGTCCACAACGAGCGCGGCGGTGGCATCGAGCGTCTCGATCCACATCAGGTAGCAGTCGGCGTGCTGCGCGGCGACCTCCCGCGCCGGCTCTGAGGTGCCTCCGAAGTACAGCGGCGGAGGGGTGCGGGTGCGGGTGGCGGTGGTGGGGAGGTCGTAGGTCCACCACTGCCCTTCGTGGCGCACGTGGTCGTCGTTCCAGAAGGATGTGAGCAGGGCCATCGCCTCGGCCGTGCGCTGGTAGCGCTCGGCCGACCCGAGCGTCTCGCCCGCCAGCTCGCTGGAGATGATGTTGACGGTCAGCCGACCATCCATCACCTGCTGGAGCGATCGGGCCGCCCGGGCGAACATCGGTGGGTCGAACTCGCCCACCCGCACGGCGGGCAGGAGCCGGGTGGTCCTGGTGGTGGGGCCCATTGCGGAGGCGAGGGTCCAGGGGTCCATCCCGGGCACGAAGCTGGAGGGGATGAGCACGTTGCGGAAGCCGAGCCGGTCGGCCCGCATGATCACCTCGGCGTTGTAGGCGAAGGTGGCCCGGCGGGTGGGATCCTCCACGCCGAGCTTCGCGGTGTCGCCCCAGCAGGACGGGGCGAACCACGAGATCTCCAGAGGCCGCTGATTCACTGCTGCTTCGCCCGAACCCCGAAGCGCAGGAGCTTCCGCGCCGTCGACCCGTCGGGCGGGTCGGTGACCGGCTCGAACACGGCCTCGACCTCGGAGCCGATCTGCACGCTCGTCACGTCGTCGGTCACGACGTTCGTGAGCACCCGTGGGCCTTCGACCAGCTCCACGTAGGCCGCCACGTAGGGGGCGGCCGCGGCCCACGGGCCCATGCCCTTCCGGATCACGGTGCACGCGTAGACGGTGCCGCGGCCGCTCATCTCGGTCCACGTGACCGAGTCGCTGCCGCAGACGGGGCACCAGGATCGTGGATACCAGATCGGGTGTCCGCAGGCGTTGCACACGGGCAGCACCAGCCGACTGTCGGCGGCGGCTGTCCAGAACGGCTCCACCTCCAAGTTCTCCGGCGGTGGCAAGGCAGGAAGGGCGCTCATGCGAAGGCTCCGAGGACGAGGGTGGCGCTGCCGTGGCGGGTCGAGAGGGCGCCGCCGGTTCCGTGGGCGATGGCCAGCTCGCACCCCGGCACCTGCACGGCGGGGTGGGCCTCCCCGCGCAGCTGGCGCACCGCCTCGATCACCTTCGTCATGCCACCCCGGTTGGCGGGGTGGTTGTTGCACAGGCCCCCACCGTCGGAGTTGAACGGCAGCCGACCGTCCGGGCTGCGCAGCGCGCCGTCGGCCACGAAGGCCCCACCCCTGCCCTTGGCGCAGAAGCCGAGGTCCTCGAGGGCGATGAGGACCGTGATCGTGAAGCTGTCGTAGATCGAGGCGTACTGGATGTCGCGAGGCGCCACTCCGGCCTCTGCGAAGGCGGCCGGACCTGACCAGCGCGCGGCGGAGTAGGTGAGATCGATGCGACCGGCGTCACCGTGCTTGAGGGCCTCGCCGTGCCCGAGCACGGACGCTCCCGCGCGGCCCAGGTCTCGCGCCACGTCGGGGTGCACCACCACCAGGGCGCCGCCGCCATCGGTGACCACGCAGCAGTCGAGCCGATGCAGCGGGTCGGCCACCAGTGGGGAGCCCACCACGTCGGCGACCGTGACCACGTCTCGCAGCAGCGCATGCGGGTTGTGCTGGGCGTGCTCGGAGGCGGCCACCTTGATCCACGCCAGCTGCTCGCTGGTGGTGCCGAACTCGTGCATGTGGCGGGAGGCCGAGAGCGCGTAGTTGCCCATCGGGCTGAAGATCCCCGCCTGCTCGAACCCGGCCTC
>DAIQBC010000278.1:0-3617 GCA_036781345.1 Acidimicrobiales bacterium
TCATGGGCTTCGGCATCAAGGTGCCGATGTTCCCGTTCCACACCTGGCTGCCCGATGCCCATACCCAGGCCCCCACCCAGGGCTCGGTGATCCTGGCCGCGGTGCTCCTGAAGCTCGGCACCTACGGCTTCATCCGCGTCGCCCTGACCATCCTCCCTGAGGCGGCCATCGACTGGGCTCCGATCATCGGCGGGCTGGCCGTCGTCGGCATCATCTACGGCGCCCTCGGGTGCCTGGCCCAGACCGACATGAAGCGGCTCATCGCATTCTCCTCGGTGGCCCACATGGGCTTCGTGATGCTCGGCATCGCCAGCCTCACCAGCTTCGGCCTCAACGCCGCGGTGTTCGGCATGGTCGCCCACGGCCTCATCACCGGCATGCTCTTCTTCGTGGCCGGCTCCGTGAAGGAGCGCTTCCACACGCTCGAGATCAAGCGGTTGGGGGGCCTGCTGCTCCAGGGGCCGAAGATGGGCTGGATCCTCGGCTTCTGCACGATGGCCTCGCTGGGCCTACCTGGCCTGGCCGGCTTCTGGGGTGAGTTCCCGGCCATCCTGTCGGCCTACAACCCCGGCGGAGGCTTGTCCGAGGAGCTGTTCCGGGTCTACATGGTGATCGCCGCCGTCGGCACGGTGTTGGCCGCCGGCTACCTGCTGTGGCTCTTCCAGCGCACGGCCTTCGGCACGCCCAAGGCCGAGTTCGCCGACGAGCACATCCACGACGTGCACGTCAGCGAGTGGATCGCCTGGGTGCCGATGCTGGTGCTCATCCTCGGGCTCGGCGTCTACCCGAACCTCATCTTCCACGTCACCGATCCGCTGATGACGACGCTGGGCGACACCTTCCAGGCGTTGGGCAAGTAGCCGACTGTGCTGGCCTCGCTCCTCCAGCAGGGGACCCCGTTCCTGCGCCCCGGGGTCGACTTCCACGCCCTCGCGCCCGAGATCGTGCTCGCAGGCACCATCGTGGCTGTCCTGCTCGTCGACCTCTTCACCCACGAGAGCTCGCGCAGCCTCGTTCCCTCGATCGCTGGTATCGGGCTCCTCGCCGCCACGGTGCCGGTGCTGACGCTGGCCGTCGACGGCGTCGACCGGGCGATGTTCGGCGGCGCCTACACGGTGGACAACTTCTCCCTCGTGCTCAAGGCCATGTTCCTGCTGGCCGGCTACGTGGTGGTGCTGCTGTCCACGAACTACATCGCCGAGGGCGACTACGCGGAGGGCGAGTACTACCTCCTGCTGCTGTCGTCGATCCTGGGCATGACGGTGATGGCGTCGTCGCGCGATCTCGTGTCCATCTTCGTCGCCCTCGAGCTGCTCTCGATCCCCGCCTACATGCTGGCTGGCTGGCGCAAGCGAGACCTGCACGGCAACGAGGCGGGCGTGAAGTACTACCTGATGGGTGTCTTCGCCTCGTCGCTGATGCTCTACGGCATGTCGCTGCTGTTCGGTCTGGCCGGCAGCACGCTGCTGTCCGACATCGGGGCGGCGCTGGCCGGCCCCGAGAGCACCCCGTTCATCACCCTGGGCGTGTTGCTGGTGGTGGTCGGGTTCGCCTTCAAGGTGTCGGCCGTGCCGTTCCACACTTGGGCGCCCGACACCTACGAGGGCGCACCCACCCCGATCACCGCCTTCCTGGCCGTCAGCTCGAAGGCCGCCGGCTTCGTCGCGCTGCTGCAGCTCGTGCTGGTGGCCTTTCCGGCCCGCCACGACGTCGTCGAGCCGCTCATGTGGGTCCTGGCAGCCCTCAGCATGACCGTGGGCAACCTCATCGCGCTGCGCCAGACGAACATCGTGCGCCTGCTCGCCTACTCTGGGGTGGCCCAGGCCGGCTTCATGCTGGCGCCGCTCGCGGTGGTGGGCACCAACCCGGTGGGGGCCGGGCGGGCCGTGGTCACGTACCTGCTCATCTACACCGCGATGAACCTCGGCGCCTTCGCGGTGGTGATGGCGGTGGCCCGCAAGACCCACAGCGCCGAGATCAGCTCCTGGGGGGGCCTGTTCGAGTACGCGCCGGGACTCACCGTGCTCATGACGGTGTTCCTCTTCAGCCTGGCCGGCATCCCCCCGCTGGGCGGCTGGCTGGCCAAGTTCGTTGTGTTCCGAGCGCTCCTGCAGCCCGACGTCACGGCCAGCGGCGTGGCGCTCGCGGTTGTGGTCGGCATCAACTCGGTGATCGCGCTCTACTACTACGCCAACGTGGCCAAGGAGATGTGGATGAAGCCCGTCCCCGATGGCGATCGTGCGCCGGTGCGGGTTCCCTTCTCGCTCGCAGCCGCCCTCACCATCTCGGTCGTTGTCACCGTGGCCTTCGGTGTGAGCAACCTGGCCACCCGATTCGGCGACCTGGCGCTGTTCCTGCCGACCTAGGCGCTCGACCTGTCCTGCCCAGGAAGTCCACTGACACCGGCGGAGGTCGCGGTCCGAGCCGCCATCCGCCGGCGCGGTCCCATCCCCTTCGACGAGGTGGTGGAGCTGGCCCTCTACCACCCAGAGGGCGGCTTCTACGCTGCCACGGGGGGGCACGCCGGTCGCCGCGGCGACTTTCTCACGAGCCCCGAGGTCGGGCCCCTCTTCGGTGCCGTGCTGGCCAGGGCGCTCGACACGTGGTGGGTCGAGGCCGGCCGGCCAGCGGTCTTCGAGGTGGTCGAGGTCGGCGCCGGGCCCGGGACCCTTGCCCGTTCGGTCCTCGCGGCCGGGGCCCGGTGTGCGTCCGCTCTGCGCTACGTGCTGGTCGAGCGCTCGGCCGTCCAGCGGGACCGACATGGCGAACACCTCCCGCAGCTGGTGCTCGGCGAGTCTGGAGAGCAGCCGCCCGCGCCGCACGACGCCCCCGTCGTCATGAGCCGTTCCGAGCTCCCGGACTGGCCGGGTCCCCGCGTTGTGCTCGCCAACGAGCTCCTCGACAACCTGCCCTTCGGTCTCCTCGAGCGCACGGCCCAGGGGTGGGCGGCCGTCCACGTCGGGCTCGACGGGGACGCCCTCGTCGAGGTGCTCGTGCCGACCGATCTCCACGGGTGGCGCGACGAGCCCATCGGCGCCCGGGTCCCGCAGCAGGCCGTGGCCGCCGCGTGGGTGGGGAACGCCGTGGCGGCGGCCGGCCCCGGCGGGAGGGTGGTTGCCATCGACTACGCATCCACCACGCCCGAGCTGGCGGCGCGCCCGTGGTCGGAGTGGGTGCGCACCTACCGACGGCACGAGCGGGGTGGGCCGGTGCTGGCCGACCTCGGCAGGCAGGACATCACGTGTGAGGTGGCGATCGACCAGCTCCCGTCGCCCGCCTCGAACCGGAGCCAAGCGGACTGGCTGCGCGGCCACGGGGTGGACGAGCTGGTGGCCGAGGGACGTCGCGTCTGGCGGGATCGGGCGGCCATCGCCGACCTTGCGGCCGTGCGGGGTCGCAGCCGGATCCCCGAGGCCGAGGCTCTCCTCGACGAGTCGGGCCTTGGGGCCTTCCGGGTCCTGGAGTGGCCCGGGAGCTGAGCGCCTACTCCAGGAACATCCCTCGCCGGGGCTCGTCGGTATAGGCGGGAGGCCGGCCGGCGTCGAAGGCGCGGATGGCCTCTGGGAGGTTCTCGGTGAAGCCGAGCATGAGCTGGTTGCGGTCCTCGAGCTCCACGG
>DAIQBC010000279.1:0-3617 GCA_036781345.1 Acidimicrobiales bacterium
CCGGGCGGTGCTGGGCGGCCTGCTCGTGGCTCTGGCGGCCATCGGGGTGTTCGTGGCCTACGACCAGGCCGGTAAGCGTCCCACCGAGCCGGGGGTGGTGGCCGCCCAGGCCATCCGCGTGGGCGAGGTGCTCGACGCCGGCGACCTCCGCCAAGTCGAAGTCGACCTGCCCGACGACGCTGCCGCGGGCACGTTCGAGGCCGTCGCGGCACTGACCGGCCGGGTGGCCCTGGGCCCCATCGCCGAAGGCGAGATCGTGCAGGCGGGGTCTGTCACGGACCAGGCGTCCGCCCGCGACGTGCATGAGGTGGCCCTCACCCTGCCCCGCGCCCAGATCGCGGTGGGCCGCTTGAAGCCGGGCGAGCGGGTCGACGTGTTCGTCACCTACGACGAACGCACCACGTCCGTGGTGCGAGGTGCGGAGGTGCTGGACATCGCGGTCGATGAGGGCGGGGCGCTCACGGCCAGCCGCGAGATCACCCTCGTGGTGGCAGTGCCCTCGGGCGACGCGGTGGCGGCGGTCGTGCACGCGTTGCGCACAGGTGACGTCACGGTCGTACGGTCCACCTTCGCCGAGGTCACCACCGACGATCCACTGGTGTTCGCCGGTGACGGCGCCGCCAGCACCAGCACCACCGCGACGGACGGCCGCGACTGATGGCGTCGGAGCGCTACGTGGTGCTGGGCGTGGCCCAGGTGCGATCGCCGTGGTTCCGCGAGGTGGGGCGCTGGTCCAGCTCCGCCATGTTGCCGGTGGAGTTCGTGAAGGCCATGTCGCTCGAAGAGGTGCGGGTGCGCTTGCGCGCCGGGCGGGGCTACTCGGCGCTGCTCGTCGACGACTCGCTGGTGGGTGTCGACCGTGACCTCGTGGAGCTGGCCCGGGAGGCAGGGTGCGCGGTCGTCGTGGTCGACGGGGGCCGTGTCGTGCGGGCCTGGGCGGAGCTGGGGGCCTCGGCCGTGCTGCCGGCCACCTTCGGGCGCGACGAGCTCCTGCAGGCGCTCGCGCAGGTGGCCACGCCCATCGCTCGGAGCACCGGCCCGGCGTCGCGCGACGCCGCGAGTCGCGAGCCCACCGGGTACCGAGGCCGGCTCGTGGCCGTCACCGGTGCCGGAGGAACAGGTCGGTCCACCCTGGCCGCCGCCATCGCCCAGGGCCTGGCGCGCGACCCGCGCAACCTCGACCTTGTGTGCCTGGCCGATCTCGCCCTCCATGGCGAGCAGGCCATGCTGCACGGCGCCACCGATGTCGTCCCCGGTCTGGTGGAGCTGGTCGAGGTCCACCGCACCGGCACGCCGCCGATCGAGGAGGTCCACCACCTCACCTGGCGCGTGGCCGACCGGGGCTACCACCTCTTGTTGGGCTTGCGCCGCCACCGCGACTGGACCACCGTTCGACCGCGCGCGTTCGCGGCGGGGCTCGACGGACTGCGCCGCGGGTTCCGGGTGGTCGTGGCCGACGTCGATGCCGACCTCGAGGGCGAGCAGCTCACGGGGTCGCTCGACGTGGAGGAGCGCAACGCCATCGCCCGCACGACGCTGCCCGCAGCCGACCTCGTGGTGGTCGTCGGCCTTCCGGGCATGAAGGGACTCCACAGCCTTCTGCGCACGACGCGCGACATCCTCGCCCATGGCGTGTCGGGCGCCCGCGTGCTCCCCGTCATCAATCGCGCGCCCAAGGGCCCTCGGGCGCGGGCCGAGCTCACCGCCGCGTTCGGCGAGCTGCTGGGCGCGACCGCCGGTCAGCCAGGCGTGCCCAGCCCGGTGTTCATGGCAGATCGCCGGCACCTCGACGAGGTGCTGCGCGACCGTGCGCGCCTCCCCGATGGGTGGATCACCCCCCTGGCCGGCACCGTGCAGGCCCTCCTTGACGTGGCCGACGCCAGCGAGGCGCCGGCGCTCGACCGGGGCGGCGAGCTCCAGCCGGTTCGCCCCGGCAGCCTCGGCCGCTGGACGGAGGACGACACCTAGGGACGCGTCCGTGGCAGTACGGTCCACCTTGATGCTCGGGCCGCACACGCTGATCGTGGAGTGAGCGCCCTGGGCGCTCCCCTCGAGCTGTTCGCTTCCATCCCCAGCCCGGGAAGCAACGCCCTGCACCTCGGCCCGTTGCAGCTGCGCGCCTACGGGCTGGCCATCGCGTCCGGCGTCATCGTCGCCGTAGGCATCGCCCAGCGCCGCTGGGCCGCCCGCGGGGGCGACCGCGACGACATCAGCCGGATCGCCACCTGGGCCGTGGTCGCCGGGCTTGTCGGCGCCCGGCTGTACCACGTGGCCACTGACTACCACCGGTTCCAAGGCCACTGGTTCGACGTGGTGAAGGTGTGGCAAGGCGGCCTCGGCATCCCGGGCGGGCTCCTCGGCGGTGTCGTGGTCGGCGTGGTCATCGCCCGACGACGGGGCCTGCCGGCGGCGGAGCTCCTCGACGTGGTGGCGCCCGCCATCCCGGTGGCCCAGGCAATCGGCCGGCTCGGCAACTGGTTCAACCAGGAGCTCTACGGTCGACCTACGCACCTCCCGTGGGGGGTACGCATCGACCCCCAGCATCGCCGCGTCGGATACGAGCAGGTGGCCACCTTCCATCCCACGTTTCTCTACGAGGCGCTGTGGAACCTCGCCCTCGCCACGCTCCTCGTCGGCTATGAGCGTCGCCGACCCGGCGGCCGGCCGGGTCGGCTGTTCGCGCTCTACGTCGCGGGGTACGGCGTGGGCCGGCTCTGGGTCGAGGCCCTTCGCATCGACCCCGCCACGGAGCTCCTCGGCGTGCGGGTGAACATCTGGGTCAGCCTCGTGGCCATCGCCGGCGCGACATGGTGGCTGCTGGTGCGCGGTCGCAGCGAAGCTGAGTCACAGCGCCGGTAGGACCAGGATCTGGCCCGGTCGCAGCAGATCCGGATCGCCTGGGGCGATCAGCCGGTCGCGGTTGGCCTCGATCAGCCGCCGCCAGTAGTCGTCCACCTGATCGTCGGTGGGTGGAGCGCCGTTGGCCTCGGCCACCGTCTCGACGGCCAGCGACCAGAAGGAGTTCCCAGGCTGCACGATCACCTCGTCGGCGGCCGGCGGGGGCTGGGTCTCCACTGGTGCGGGTGCTACCGGGGGGGTGTCGGGGACGGGTGCTCCAGGGTCCCCCACCACCTCCATGACCGCGATCCCGGGCGGGTCGTCGGTCGGCGCCGCGCCGGCCGAGGTGACCGACGGGAGAGCGAGCCCCGCTGTGACCGACAACTGGACAGCGCCATGGGCAAGGCGACGGAGCACGCGCGGGCTCAGCGCATCGGCCAACCGCCGGGATCTGTACCCGAGGGACGGGCTGGCCACGAGCTGCAACGCGGCGCCCACCAACAACCAGCCAGCACAGGCCATGGCGAGGAGCCGCACCACCGCCATGACTGCGTGAGCGGCATCGACGCGCTCGTACCAGGCCACGGCCTGGTCCCAGGAGCCGATCGGTGGTGCCCCGATCGGGCCCGACCCCACGGACGCCAGACCCCACAGGGTGGCACTCGCCAGTGCAACCACGGCTCCCATCCGCAACCGAAGTGACATCACGGTGACACCCCCTCGAACACCGGCACCAGCTCCCCCGAGACCGTGCGCACCGCGAGCGTCGGGCACCCGGT
>DAIQBC010000280.1:0-3584 GCA_036781345.1 Acidimicrobiales bacterium
CGATGTGGCCGAATGGCAGCGGGGCATCGATTTCCGCCCGTGCCCGTTGGGCGAGTGCGACCGTCGGGATGCTCAGGAGCACGCCGACGGCGACGAGCAGGGCCCACAGCACCCGATGAGGTCGACGTACCGGCGCCACGATGGGCGGACGATACAGGCTCCGGGTTCTCGGCGCCGCTAGTCGAGGCCGACGGCCGCCAGCACCTCGGGGAGCGACGCCACCATGCCGGTGTAGAAGGGACCGAACTCCGCATACCTGGACGACGCCTCGTCGAAGCGCATCGTGTACACGACCTCCTTGAGGTCGTCCGGGTGCACCGCGAACAGGGTGATGCCCCACTCGAAGTCGTCGATCCCCGTGGAGCCCGTGACCACCTGGAGCACCCGACCGGCGAACTTCCGCCCGCTGGCGCCGTGGGCGTACATCAGCTCCTTGCGATCGTCATAGGGCAGCGTGAACCAGTTGCTCGTCTCTCCTCGGCGCTTCGACATCGGGTAGAAGCAGAACGCCGCCTTGCCTTCGGGGGGGAGCTGCGGGTGCAGCCGTGCCTCCTTCATCTCCTCCGGTACGCCCTGCGCGTACTCGGAGAGCTCGGTGAGCGAGACGTAGCTGTCGACCACGTCGAGCCCGGCCGCGGCCAGCTCGGTCTGGAGCTGCCGGAGGCGCCACAGGTCCGCGCCCAGCGCCATCACCGCCACGTCGGCCTTGTGGCCCAGCATGGCCACCGGCACCACCTGTACGCCATCCCCCTCGGCCGCCTTCACCGCCGCGGCCACGGCTTCTCCGTCGGCCAGTGGGCCGACCTTGCAGAAGAGGTGGAGCACGCCCCACCCGACGGCAGGCAGCAAGGGCTCGGGCATCCCCCGAGGGTATCGGTCCCGGCCTGGGCCAGGCCGCCGACGGGGTGCGAGAATCGCTCGGATGGAGATCGACTTCCGACCGGGCCGGGTGGACACCGGCGAGGGTGCCGAGCTGGTCAAGGCCATGCGCGACGAGATCGCGGCGGTCTAGCCGGGCGTCGAGCTCGACGGGCCGTCGATGCCCAAGGCTGGGCCGGCCGAGCTGTCCCAGCCGACGGGCTCCTTCCTCGTGGGGTGGGCCGGAGCCCGACCGGTGTGCTGCGGCGGGGTGAAGCGCCTTCCTGACGGCGCCTGCGAGATCAAGCGGATGTACGTGGTGCCGGATGCCCGTCGACAAGGCGTGGCCCGCCGCCTGCTGCACGCCCTCGAGGACGAGGCGCGTCGACTCGGCTACGCCACCGCCCGCCTCGACACCGGCCCGCGGCAGCCGCACGCCAAGGCGCTCTACATGTCGGAGGGCTACGCCGAGGTGGCCGACTTCAACGGCAACCCGGTGGCTGACTACTTCGCGGAGAAGCCGCTCTGAGCCGGCCGCCTCAGGCGGGCAGCACCTCGACGGTGACCACAGCGTTGTAGTCAGGCACCTTCGAGCGGGGCTCGAGGCGGTCGTCGCCGCCGGAGATGAGCACGTTGCCCTCGGGCCAGTGCACCTGGAGCGACCGGGCGGGGAGGCGCACCACCTTGAGGTGGCCCTCCATCGAGCCCGTCGCGCTGGTGAGCCGCACGGCGGCGCCATCCGGAGCACCAAGGGCGCGGGCGTCGGCCTCGTCGATGTAGACCGCGTCGCGCTCCGCACCGGTGAGGGGGTCGACGGCGTCGTGCACCATCGAGTTGAACTGCCTGCCGCGCCGGGTGGCCACCGTGAAGGCGCCTCCGGGGAGGTCGGGGCGCGCGGGCACGAGCGGGGTGAAGCGACCTCGCCCGTCAGGCAGGGGGAACTGACCCCCAGCGCACAGGTGGCGGCCACCCCACTGCACCTGGTCGCCGGTGTTCGCGAGGGCTTCGATGCCGGCGTAGGTGGGCACGACGGCGCCGATCTCCTGCCGGAGAGCCTGGTTGCTGGGCCAGGCGAAGGCGGCCTGTCGGTCGCGGCGGACGCGGGCGGCCACGTCGGCGAAGAGCCTCCACTCGCTGCGGGCCTCGCCGACCTGCCGGGGGATCTCGGGGCTGAAGATGATCCGCCGCTCGGTGGTGGTCTCCGTGCCTCCGCCCTCCTGCTCGTAGCGGGTGGCGACCGGGAGCAGGAGCACGTCGTCGCCCTCCACCAGCATCTGCGAGGTGACCACCACGTCCTGGTGCACCCGCAGCGGCACCCGCTCCAGCGCAGCAGCCACGGCCGGCGGGTCGGGCAGCACCTCGAGGTAGTTGCCACCGGAGCTCCAGAGCACGTCGATCTCGCCCCGCCCGGCCGCCGTCAGCACCTCGGGGGCCGTCAGCCCTGGCTGGCTCGGCACCGGGAAGCCCCACTGCGCCGCCAGCGCCGCCGCGTGCTCGGGATCGACCGGTGCCCCGCCAGGGAAGGCGGTGGCGTAGGCGCCCATCTCCGCACCGCCCTGCACCCCCGAGTGGCCGCGGATCGGCATGAGCCCGGCGCCGTCGCGACCCACGTTGCCCCGCGCCAGCCCGAGGTTGACGATGGCCCGCACACCGTCCACGGCGTCGCGGTGCTGGGTGATCCCCATCGACCAGATCAGCACCGCCGCCGACGCGCTGGCGTAGAGGTCGACGAAGGCCTCGAGCTGGTCGGGGGTCACCCCGGCCTGGGCCAGCAGGTCGGCGTCGTCCTGGGCGACCAGCGCAGCCACGAGGTCGTCCCAGCCGGTCGTGTGGGCGTCGATGAAGGCCCGGTCGATCGCATCGCGCTCGATGAGGCGCTTGAGGGTGGCGTTGGCCAGCGCCACGTCGCCCCCTGGCCGCACCGGCACGTGGAGGTCGCAGACCTTGGTGCCGAACAGCGCTGACTCCAGGTTGGACGGCACCCAGTAGCGCTCGAGGCCGGGCTCGAGGTAGGGGTTGACCACGACGACCCGACAGCCACGCTTCTTGGCCAGGTAGAGGTACTTCATGAACACCGGCTGGTTGTTGGCCGGGTTGGTGCCCCACAGCACCACGAGGTCGCTCTCGATCACGTCCTGCAGCGAGCACGTGGAGGCGGCCACGCCGATCGTCTCCTTGAGGCCCACCGTCGAGGGCGCGTGACACACCCGAGCCGCGGAGTCGACGTTGGCCACCCCCATGGCGCGGGCGGCCTTGCCGGCCACGTAGTACGTCTCGTTCGTGATGCCCCGGCTGGTGAGGTAGAGCGCGACCCGCTCGGGCTCGGTGCGCCCGATGGAGGCCGCCAGCACATCGAGCGCGTCGTCCCAGCCGATGCGCCGGAACCCGGGCTCGCCGCGGCGTCGACGCATCGGGTGCCCGAGCCGACCAAGGCGGCGGAGCTGCGACGAGGTGCGCCCGGCGAGCGACGCCACGTCAGCGAGGAGGGTCGGATCAAGAGCATCGGCAGTGTTCAGCTCGAGCAGATTGAGGCGGGTGGTGCAGAGGTGGATGCCGCCGATCGTCCAGTCGTGGAGACCGGCCACGCCGAGGGCGCAGCCGTCACAGACGCCCTTGGTGAGCACGTCGAGGGCGTACTTCGGGTGGGCCCGGTTGGCCCAGGCGGCCTGGGCCATGTCGCGGTAGTGGTGGGGCTTCTGGAGGCCGGCGCCGTTGGGCCTCAGGCT
>DAIQBC010000281.1:0-3577 GCA_036781345.1 Acidimicrobiales bacterium
TGATCTTGGCGAAGAGCTCGAAGCTCGTGCCGCCGTACTTGTGGCCGTACTCCATCCCGATCTGGGCGAAGGTGCCAGGCATCGTGTTGGTGCCGATGCGGCCGTCGGTCTCCGTTACGGCGCCGTAGCGACCGTGAGGCTCGAAGACCTTCTTGTCGCTCTTGGGCATGCCACCCCCGCCCAGGAGCCCGGCACCGGAGAGCTTCTCGACGCCGACCGCCAGCCCCATGTCGCACTCGCCGGCCTTGATGGCCATGATGGCGGTGCGCAATGCGGTGGCGCCGGTGGCGCAGGCGTTGACCACGTTGTACACAGGGATCCCGGTCTGGCCGATCTGCTTCTGCAGCTGCTGGCCGATGCCGCCGGCGGCGCCCATGAGGTTGCCAGCCGCCAGCACGCCGATGTCCTTCATGGTCACGCCACCATCGGTGAGCGCGGCCATGGCGGCGTCGGCGGCGAGGTCGACCACGTCGCGGTCGGGATGCTTGCCGAACTTGGTCATGTTGATCCCGAGGATCCAGATGTCGTCAGCCATGTCGTCTCCTTGCTCCGGGTGTCGCTGCGCCCCTGCCTCCGCACGAGCGGGCCGGTGGCAGTCCCGCTGGCCCTTGGCGCCGGTGGTCGGTGGGTTGGATGGTCATGTCACTCCTCAGACCGGCTCGAAACCGAAGCCGATCGCCTCAGTGCCGTCGTCGTCGGTCCCCGCGACGTAGGTGGCCAGTCGGAGCTTCATCCCGAGCGTCACGTGCTCAGGGTCGGGGGTTGTGTTGATCACGTTGGCCCGGACGCTGGTGCCGTCGCAGTCGACCACGCCGGCCACGAACGGCACCGGCACGCCGGGCGCGGCGAAGGCCACGATCGTGAACGCCTTGAGCTCACCGTTGGTGGCGATCTCGGCGTCCTTGAACTCGGTGGCGAAGCAGGAGGCGCAGGCGTTGCGGCGGTCGAAGAACCGTGCTCCGCACGATTTGCACTCCTTGGCCACCAGGTGAGGGTGCTCGCCCAGCACCAGGTAGTCGACGATCGGTACGGCTGCGGCCATCGGCCCCTCCTCCGTGTGGCGCTCCTCGGGGCAATCGCTAGCAGGTGTTGGGAGCCGGCGTCGAGATCGTCCGGACGTCCCGACCCGACGGGGGTCAGGCGCCGCCGTCGAGGGCCTGGTCGAGATCGGCGAGGAGGTCGTCCACGTCCTCGATCCCGACCGACAGGCGGACGAGGTCCTCGGGCACCTCGTTGGCGCTCCCGGCAACCGAGGCGTGCGTCATCCGGCCGGGGTGCTCGATGAGGCTCTCCACCGCGCCGAGGCTCTCTGCCAGCGTGAAGATCTCGGTGCGCCGGCACAGCTCGAGCGCCGCGGCCTCGCCCCCGGCCAGGCGGATCGACACCATGCCGCCGAAGGCGGACATCTGTCGGGCCGCCACGGCATGACCCGGATGCGATGGCAGGCCGGGGTAGAGGACCTGCGCCACCGCCGGGTGTCCGGCCAGGCGCTCGGCCAGGGCGGCCGCGCTCTCGCTGTGGCGGGCCATGCGGAGCTGGAGCGTCTTGGCCCCCCGGTGCACGAGGTAGCAGTCGAGCGGGCCGGGCACCGCGCCGGCCGCGTTCTGCAGAAACCCGATGCGCTCGGCCAAGTCGTCGTCGTGGGTGGCCACGAAGCCACCCACGACGTCGCTGTGGCCCCCTAAGTACTTGGTGGACGAGTGCACCGCCACATCCGCGCCGAGGGCGAGCGGCTGCTGGAGCGCCGGGGTGGCGAAGGTGTTGTCGACCACCACGAAGGCGCCACGCTGGTGGGCCAGCGCGCTCACTGCCTCGATGTCGACGATGTGGAGCCACGGGTTGCTCGGCGTCTCGATCCACACCATGCGAGTGCCAGGCTGCCAAGCGGCGGCCACGGCATCGAGGTCGGTGAGGTCGACCGTGTCGACGGCGAGGCCGGCCGGCGCGTGGACCTGGAGGGCCAGGCGGATCGTCCCCCCGTAGGCGTCGTGGGGCAGGAGGGCATGGTGACCAGCCGGGACGAGGCGGAGCAGGGCGTCCTCGGCCGCCAGGCCCGACGCGAAGGAGAAGCCGTGGGGCGCGCCCTCCAGCGCGGCGAGGTGGGCTTCCAGGGCGGTGCGGGTGGGGTTCCCACTGCGGCTGTACTCGTAGGCCAGCGGCTTGCCCACGGCCTCCTGCTGGAAGGTCGTGGCCAGCGAGATGGCAGGCACCACAGCTCCGGTGACCGGATCGGGTGGCCCGGCGCCGTGCACGGCACGCGTACCGAACCCCTTGCCGTGGAGGTCGACCATCAGCGCGCGCCGCGCCCCGACACCAGGCTGTTGAGCACATCCGATCGGGTGATCACCCCGACGGGGTGCCCACCATCGAGCACCAGGGCCGCCGACGCGTGCTCGAGGCGGGCGATGGCGAGGTCGACCGGCTCGCCGATCCCGATTGTGGGCAGAGGTGGACCCATCACCTCACTCACGGTTCGGTCGAGGGCGTCGGGGTCGGCGACCGAGGCCATGAGCAGCTCGCGCTCGGACACCGCGCCCACCACCTCGGCGAGCACCACGGGCGGCTCGTGCTTCACCACCGGCATCTGGCTCACCTCGAACTCCCGGAGGATCTCGATGGCGGTGCGCACCGTCTCGTCAGGGTGGGTGTGCACGAGGGAGGGCAGGTTGGCGTCGCGGCCGTGGAGCAGATCGCCCACCGTGGGTCCGGCCGCGCGCAGGAACCCGTGATCGGCCATCCACCCGTCGTCGTAGAGCTTCGACAGGTAGCCCCGACCTGAGTCGGGGATGTGCACCACCACCACCGCGTCGGGAGGCAGGCCCACCGCCACCTGGAGGGCGGCCGCCACGGCGGTGCCCCCCGAGCCACCGATGAGCAACCCCTCCTCCCGGGTGACCCGGCGAGCGGTGCCGAAGCTGACGGCGTCGCTGATGGCGATCACCTCGTCGATCACCGACGGGTCGTAGGTGGACGGCCAGAAGTCCTCTCCGATGCCCTCCACGAGGTACGGGCGACCGGTGCCGCCCGAGTACACGGAGCCCTCCGGGTCGGCGCCGATCGTGCGGATCGCCGGGTTCTGCTCCTTGAGGAATCGCCCGATCCCGGAGATGGTGCCGCCCGTGCCTACACCGCACACGAAGTGCGTGACTCGACCGCGGGTCTGTTCCCAGATCTCGGGTCCGGCCGTCTCGTACTGCGACCTCGGGTTGTCGGGGTTGTGGTACTGGTCGGGCTTCCAAGCGCCCGGGACCTCGCGGGCCAGCCGATCGGACACCGAGTAGTACGAGTCCGGGTGGCTGGGGTCCACCGACGTGGGGCACACGATCACCTCGGCGCCGTAGGCGCGGAGCTGGGAGATCTTGTCGGGGGCCACCTTGTCGGGGCACACGAAGATGCACTTGTAGCCACGGCGGGCGGCGACGATGGCCAGCCCCACGCCGGTGTTGCCGCTGGTGGGCTCCACGATCGTGCCGCCCGGCCGGAGTCGGCCGTCGCTCTCGGCGCTGGTGATCATGGCCAGCGCGGGCCGGTCCTTCGAGGAGAAGCCGGGGTTGTACATCTCGAGCTTGGCCAGGAG
>DAIQBC010000282.1:0-3571 GCA_036781345.1 Acidimicrobiales bacterium
ACGACCCGGTCGACCACCACGAGGTGCTTGGGCACCTTGTAGCCGGCGAGGTGCTCCCTGCAGTGGGCGACGAGGGTGGCCAGGTCGATGCTGGCGCCGGGCACGGGCTGCACCAGGGCGGTGACGGCACTCCCCCAGCGCTCGTCGGGCACGCCCACCACCAGCACGTCGGCCACCGCCGGGTGCCCGTGGAGCACCCCCTCGACCTCTTCGGGGTGGACCTTCTCGCCCCCCGTGTTGATCGAGGTCGATCCGCGTCCCAGGAGCTCGACGGTGCCGTCGTCGGCCACGGTGGCGAGGTCGCCGGTGATGAGCCAACGCTCCCCATCGACGGTGAGGAAGGTGGCCGCCGTCTTCTCCGGATCCTTGTGGTACTCGAGGGGCAGGCGTCCACCGGTGACGATGCGACCCACCACCCCGTCGCCCGGCACCACCGGCCGGTCGTCGTCGTCGAGCACGAGGAACGGCTTCGACCCCGCGGTGGAGAACCGCACCGCTCCGGACGGGGGCACGTCGGCGGCGCCCACGCGCGACGAGCCCTGAATGCCGGCCTCGCTAGAGCCGAAGCCGTCGGTGACCATGACGTTGGGGAACCGGTCGAGGATGCGGGCCTTGCAGCCCACCGACATCGGGGCGCCGCCGTTGGAGATGGCGAAGAGCGAGGAGGCGTCGGGGCGCTCGTCGGGCGCCATGGCGTCCCACGCGTCGAGCAGCGGCTTGGCCACCGCGTCGCCCACCACGGTGAGCAGGTTGACGCGCTCCGTCGCCACCGTGCGCCACAGCCGCTCCGGATCGAGCGACCCTTCCATCAGCACGACCTTGCCGCCGGCGAAGAGCCACATGAACGACGTCCACTGGGCGGCGGCGTGCATCATCGGCGCCAGCGGCAAGTACGTGATGCCGTCGCCGATGCGCTCCGGCAGCTCCGCCGGCGAGGCGACCTCGCCGGCCAACCGCATCGGGTCGCCCCCGCCGAGGCAGGCGAAGAAGGCGTCTCCCTGGCGCCACACCACTCCCTTGGGCCGCCCGGTCGTACCGCCGGTGTAGATGATGTAGCGGTCGTCGTCGCCGCGGTCGCCGCGTGGGGGCCGGGTGGGCGAGGCGGCGGCCAGCGCCGCGTCGTAGGCGGCGCCAGTGGCGAGGGTCCAGCCCACCTGCGGCAGCTCAGCCACCACCTCGGCCACGATCTCGGCGTGATGCGGGCCGTGCAGCACGCCGACCGCGTCGCTGTCGTCGAGCAGATGGCGCAGCTCGCCGGCGACGTAGCGGTAGTTGACGTTGATCGGAACGGCCCGCAGCTTGAAGCAGGCCAGCATGGCCTCGAGGTACTCGGGGCAGTTCTCGAGGTAGAGGCCCACGTGGTCACCGGGACCGACGCCACGTCCGAGGAGGTGGTCGGCGAGCCGGTTGGCCCGGTCCTCCAGCTCGCCATACGTGCGGCGCTGATCGCCGCACACGAGCGCCTCCCGGTCCCCGAGGGCGTCGGCGGCCATCTCCCACACGTCGGCGAAGTTGAAGCTGGCGGGCGCGGGGGCGGTGGGCACGACGGGCTCGCTACTTGATCGCAACCGGGTTGACCGGCGCACCGGTGCCGCCGGTGACCGGTTCGGGGTTGGCAACCAGCAGCATCTCGTACACACCGTCGGTCGCGCAGTGGGCGGCGAGGTCCTCGAGGTCGAAGTTCTGCCCCTGGGTGAGGCCCATGTCGCGCAGCTGGATGGCGTGCACCGGGAAGAGCACGGACGGATCCTCGCCGGGGTGCACCTCCATGGCCAAGGTGTCGATGGCAACCGCCGCGACGTCGTGGCGCCGGAACCAGCGGATGGTCTTGGTGGTGAGGCCGGGCTGGTCGCTCAGCAGGTAGCCCTCGCGGTCGCGAGCCTTCAGGTAGGTCATCTGGCCGGTCCGCACCAGCACGATGTCACCCGGCTCGGGCACGACGCCGGCCAGCGCCACCGCCGCGTCGAGGTCGGCCTCGTTGATCATGTGGTGCGGGGGCAGCACGTCGTGCCCGAGTGCTCTGGCCACGTCGAGCAGGATCGCCCGGCTCACGATGTTGGTGACCTTGTGGATGCCACACCTCGTCGCCCCGCGGTCGGCGGTGGTGCTGCTGTCGGGGAAGCCGTTGTAGAGGAGGCCCGAGTAGCTGACGTGGGCCAGCGCGTCCCAGTGCGTGCAGGCCTGCAGGCCCATCGTGATCGTGTCGTCGCTGAAGCAGGCGTCGTCGGCGTCGCCCGTGTAGGAGGCGTTGATCGCCACCATCGTGTGGAGCGGGTTGATCCGCCCGGGGATGGTGCCGAGCTGCGGGCCGCTGGCGTCGAGGCGGATGGCCAAGGAGAACCGTGTGCCGGTGCGGGCCGCGGCCAAGCCCCGCGCTACGGCGGCATCGTCGATGAGGTTCAGGGTGCCGAGCTCGTCGTCGTCGCCCCAGCGACCCCAGTTGGAGACCTCGGCAGCCAGCGCTTGGAGCTCGGGCGGAAGTGCCATGCGAGGCTGTCTAGCCGACGGCCGGCGCCGTCAGCCCCTGTCGGCAGCCCGGGCGCGACGCCGAGCCGTGCGCAGCGAGGTCTCGACCAGCGCCGGATCGTCCCCGAACGCCAGCCCGATGCGCCGGAGGCACTCCTCGTAGGTGTGTACCGGGTTCCGGCCCAGTGCCTCGAAGTAGCCCGACAGCTCGATCGACATGTGGCCGTGGGTCACCGCCCACACCACCTCGCCGGCCGTGAAGAGGTCGTCGACGAGCCAGCGCCCGGCGTCCCGGCACCGCTCGATGCGGGTCAGCAGCGACAAGAAGGTGGCGCTGCCGGCGTCGAGGTCGTCGGCCTCACCGTCGCGCAGCGCGCTGAGCCCCGCGCCGAACATCACCCGGTAGAGGTGGCTGTCGCGCAGGGCGAAGCGGCGGTAGCCCCAGCCTTGGACCATGAAGTCGGCGGCCGGATCGTCGGTGACGGCCGGCTCGTCGAGCTTGGCCCCGAAGCGCCGGAACCCCTCCCGCCAGATCTCCGCCACCAGCTCGTCCATCCCGTGGAAGTGGGTGTAGACGACCTGGGTCGACGCCCCGACCTCCCGTGCCAGACGCCGGGCGGTCACCTCCGAGCGCCCCTCGGTGGAGAGGATGCGGGCCGCCGCCTCCACGAGCTGGAGGCGCATGTAGGGGTCGGACGGTCGGGGGCTCATGAGAAGATCCTTGACGAGATTACATCACGGCGTTATACATAACATCGTTATCTACTCCAGGAGGCCTCGTCAATGACCGTCGTCGAGAACAAGTGGCTGCAAGGTCCGTACGCCCCGATCCCAGGTGATGTCACCGCCACCGAGCTCGAGGTGCTGGGTACGCTGCCCGTGGAGCTGGAGGGCCGCTACCTGCGCAACGGCCCCAACCCGATCTCGCCGGTCGACCGCACCACCCACCACTGGTTCGTGGGCGACGCCATGGTCCACGGCATCCGCCTGGGCGGCGGCACGGCCGACTGGTACCACGCCCGGATGGTGCGCTCCACCGCCGTGAGCGATGCCCTCGGCGAAGCCCCCGCCCCCGGCGAGCGCCACGGCGGCATGGACACGGTCA
>DAIQBC010000283.1:0-3566 GCA_036781345.1 Acidimicrobiales bacterium
CCGCGACACACCGCGAGGACGGGGAGGTCCACCGCCAGGGCCGCCCGGAGCAGCGCCATCTCCCAGTCGTCGCGTTGCGGTCGGGGGACGTCCGTCTCCCGGTGTGCCTCGGCGCCGTAGCGTCCCGGGTCGACGTCGGGGCCCCCGGTGAGCACGAGGCCATCGATGCCGGCCAGCGCCACCACTGCGGCGACATCGACGGGGCCCGGCACGATGGGAGGCAGCAGCACCGGCAGCCCGCCGGCGCTTGCGACGGCCGCGACATAGCTCGACGGGAGGAGGGCGGCCCGCTCCTCCCAGACGCCCCACCGGGCGTCCTCCACGTACGTGCTCAGCCCGATCCGAGGCAGGGCGTCGCTCACAGCCGCTCGAACCCGCGGAACCGCTCCCAGTCGGTGACGGCTGAGTCGAAGGCGGCCAGCTCCACCCGCGCGCTGTGGAGGTAGTGCGCCACGACGTCGGCGCCGAAGGCCGACCCTGCCACCGCCGAGCCCTCGAACAGCGCGGCGGCGTCGCGGAGCGTCGACGGCACGCGAGGCCGATCCGAGGCGTAGGCGTTGCCCGCCAGCTCGTCCTCGAGGGAGAGGCCCTCCTCGATGCCGTGCAGCCCCGCGGCGATGCTGGCCGCCAGCGCCAGGTAGGGGTTGACGTCGCCCCCGGGCACCCGGTTCTCCACCCGCAGGGACCCCCCGTGGCCCACCACCCGCATGGCGCACGTGCGGTTGTCGCGACCCCAGGCGATTGCCGTCGGCGCGAAGCTCCCGGCCACGAACCTCTTGTAAGAGTTGACGTTCGGTGCGTACAGCAAGGTCAGCTCCTCGAGGCAGGCCAGCTGGCCCGCCAGCCACTGCTCCATCAACGGCGAGAAGCCCGCGGTGGCACCGGAGCCCTCACCGGCCATCACGGGTGCGCCGTCGGCGGATCGCACGCTCAGGTGGATGTGACAGGAGCTGCCCTCGCGCTCGTCGTACTTCGCCATGAACGTGAGGCTCATGCCCTCCTGGGCCGCGATCTCCTTGGCACCGAGCTTGTAGATGGAGTGGTGGTCGGCGGTGGTGAGCGCCTGGTCGTAGAGGAAGGCGATCTCGTGCTGGCCGAGGTTGCACTCGCCCTTGGCCGACTCCACGACAAGCCCGGCGCCGGTCATGGCATTGCGGATCCGTCGCAGCAGCGGCTCCACACGAGCGCCGCCCTGGAGCGAGTAGTCGACGTTGTACTGGTTGGCGGGGTGCATGCTGCGGTAGCCGGATCGCCAGGCATCCTCGAAGGTGTCCTGGAACACGATGAACTCGAGCTCGGTGCCGGCGAAGGGCACCAGGGCCCGCTCGGCCAGCCGGTCGATCTGACGACGCAGGATCTGCCGGGGTGACGCCACGACCGGCGTGCCGTCGCCCCACTCGAGATCGCAGAGCACGAGCGCCGTGCCTGGGTGCCACGGCACGAGGCGCAGCGTCGACAGATCGGGCCGCATGACGAAGTCGCCGTAGCCCGTGTCCCACGACGACATGGCGTACCCGTCCACCGTGTTCATCTCGACGTCGACAGCCAGCAAGTAGTTGCACGCCTCTGCGGCGTGCGGGAGCACCTCGTCGAGGAAGTGACGGGCGTGGCAGCGCTTGCCCTGCAGGCGGCCCTGCATGTCGGTGAAGGCGACGATGACGGTGTCGACATCACCGTCATCGATGAGGGTCCGGAGCTGCTCCACGGTCAACGAGGCGGGCACCGCGGCAGTCAACCACATCGACAAGGCGAGCCGTACGTCTCTTGGCTCACCCCTCAGCCACGGTGGCGGGGGTTGTCCAGCTCCAGCACCTGCTGGAACGTGGGCCGGTTCGTCGTCCGCATGGTGTCGGGGATCAACCCGGGGGTGAAGCCGGTGCGGGACGCCGGGCTCCGCCAGGCGGCCGGCGCGGTGCGCTGGGCGGCGGTGCCCTGGACGACGGCGAGCTGCGCGGCGACCTGGTGCACGACCGCCCACAGCGACACCCGGCAGGCCTCGAGCGAGCCGTTGCCGCAGAATTGCTCGCTGAATGGCCCGCGTACGCTCTCGCCGAGCACGGTGCGCAGGTCCTTGTCCACGTAGGACTCGCCCGAGAGCCCACCGAGGCCGCGGACGCGGTCGACGTCGGAGGTGAGATCACCGAGCACCGGGCGCAGGACCGCCTCGACCAGCGGTCGCCAGAGAGCGTCCATGATCGTCGGGCCCGCGTCGTCGAAGCGGCCATCGAGATCCGCATCGAGCCGCGGAGCGTCACGAGCCACCCATTCATCGAGCACGGCCACCACCGCGGCGTCGAGGGCGCTGGGAGCGGGGCCGCCGTGGAGCACCCGGCTGACGACGGGCCAGACGGGTGAGCGCGTGTCCTCGGTGGCGGCCCGGTTCATCACGCCGACATCACCGGCCAGGGTGACGTGGTCGGCGAACTGGTCGAACAGCTCCACCCGGTGCACCGACCCGTACGGCTCGTTGTCGCCGTGCATGAAGCCCGGCGCCGACTGGTTGTTCCAGTTGAGGAGCAGCCCATCGGGCCCGCTGGTGGCCTGGGGGTGCTGCTGCTGGTTCAGGAACCCGCGCCACTCGTAGTCGCCGGTGCCCATGGTGGGGAGGCGCCGGTCGAGGCCCCTCGCCCGCACGGGCAGCCGGCCCGAGGAGAAGAAGGCGGTGGCCGTGCGTGAGGCGTAGGCCCAGTTGAACGTGAACCCGAACTGGTTCGCGATCGCCCAGAACCGCTGTGGTGAGGTGGCCCTGCCCTCCGTCATGTCCTTGAGCGCGGCCAGGTTGAGGCTGTCCCGGCCGAACGTGGAGCGCGCCCGCGTGAGAGCCACCGGCACCCCGGCGACGGTGGCCGTACCGATCACCGGGCCGTGCACCGACCGGGGAAAGCGGATCGGCGTCCCGTTGAGGGTGCCGGCGTCGAACTGCTCGAAGGGTCGGCAGGTGCCCTCGAAGAGGTAGTGGCCCGACGAGCGAGTGGGGGCCGAGCCGTCGGGGTTGCACAACCGCTCCACGAACACGTCGCGCACGTCGTGGCTGGCGGAGGTGAGGCTCCACGCGTAGTCCTGGGTGCGGCCGATCAGCAGGTACATCGCTGCGCCGGGCACGGCGACGCCCTGCGCCTCGATCCCGGGCCCGGAGAGGTGCACCTGCTGCACGATCTCGGGGTAGTAGTAGCCGAGCTGCGGGCCCATGACGGCGAGGGTGCTCCCGCTCTCCGAGCGCCTCGGATCGACGACCAGGAAGTTGGAGGCCTCCCGGTCCGGGACCGGGCCGGCGGACGGGTAGGTGGTGTCGTCGGAGCCGAGCGGCGTGGCCGGGGCCTGGCGCGGGTCGAGCGACACGATGGAGCCGGCATCGATCGTGACCGAGCCGGTGACCGGACCACCGGTGATCGGCCCGTAGTTGAACCGTCGGGTGATCGTGGTCGGTGCCTCGGGATCGTCGGCCAGCATGAGGTCGTCCCAGAGCGCGTGGCCCCGGTCCGGCCCGAGCTGCTGCTGGAGCTTCGACAGGAGCTCGGCGTTGGAGGCCTCGGCGCCCCCGCCGGCGCCGAAGATCGAACCGATGA
>DAIQBC010000284.1:0-3504 GCA_036781345.1 Acidimicrobiales bacterium
CTGCGCCTCATCGGCCTCGGGCACGAGGCGGCCGAGGCCGTCCCGCTGTGGGCCGCCGCCCGTCCCGCCCTGGCTTGGCTGCACGAGCAGACGGGAGAGTCGGTGCAGCTGTTCGTGCGAGACGGCGACGCCCGGGTGTGCGTGGAGTCGATCGAGTCGCTGCGGGAGCTCCGCACCATCGTGCCGGTCGGGGCACGGCTCCCCCTCGACGCGGGGAGCGCGGGGCGGGTGCTCGGCGGTGCGGCGGGGGAGTGGGTGCAGAGCGTGGCCGAGCGCGAGGAGGGCGTGGCCTCGGTGTCGGCGCCGGTGCGCGACCGCTCCGGAGCGATCGCGGCAGCGGTGTCGGTGAGCGGCCCGATCCAGCGGCTCACCCGCAAGCCCGGCCAGCGCTTCGGCGCCCTGGTGGCTGAGGCGGCCCGACGGGTGGCCGAAGCAGCCGCCCAGCCCGCCGGTTAGGGCGACACCCCGGCTCCAGCGCCGATTCGCAGGTCGGGCGCAGGTGCCGTCGGGATCCGACGCCTGCTGCTCGAAACCCCGCCGCACGCCGGTGAGCGGTGTTCCGGCTGGGTCGGGTCGCCGAGCAGCGGCCCGTCGCCGGCTGATCCTGGCCGGAGGTGGCGCTGGTGGCGCTCGCGAGTCAGGACGGACTTCACTGTCGCCATGGCTGCAGACGGATCGATGACCAAGGCTGAGCGCGAGGCGTTCCTTGCCGAGGTGCACGTGGGGGTGCTGGCCGTGGACGAGCCGGGACGAGGGCCGCTGGCGGTGCCGATCTGGTACCTGCTCGACGGACCCGACGTGGTGATGAGCATGACCGGCGACTCCCTCAAGTCCAGGCTGCTGCAGGCCGCCGGCCGGGCGACGATGACGATCCAGACCGAGGACCCGCCCTACAGGTACGCAAGCGTCGAGGGCCCGGTGTCGATCGGTCCGGCCGACCTCGACGCCCTCGCCCTCGCCACGCGCTACCTGGGGCCCGAGCAGGGCCAGTGGTACGTGGAGCAGAACCCCGATGACGGCACGACGGTGACCGTGCGCCTCCGTCCGGAGCGCTGGCGCACCCACGACTTCTCGAAGTCGCTCTGAGCGCGCTGGTCAGCGGGTCGTGCCGGCAGCCCACCCGGTGACCTCCTCGGGCACCAGGACGATCACCGACGGCACGGCTCCGTCCGCCGCGTAGGCGGGAAAGGCATGGGCGAGGCGCTCGAGCTGTGGAGCGGTCGGTGGGGCCCCGGTGGCCAGGCCGTGCAACCGCACCCACCAGAGCTGCGACCAGTCGTCGTCGTAGTGGTCCGCCAGCAGCACCACTCGTGGGTCGGCGTCGAGGTTCCGCAGTCGCTGGAGGCGCGGCCCTCGCTTGGGCTTCACGGCGTCGATCGGGACGACGAGGCCGCCGTCCGCGACGACGTAGACCACGGGCACCGCGTCCACCCCACGACGGGCATGCACGGTCCCCAGGACGCCGTGCCCCGCCGCGCCGAGGCGGGCCCAGCACGCGGTGGGGTCGAGCTGCACCGCCGGACCCTGTCACACGGTGGGCGCCCGCGGGTCAGCCGCTGGCGGTGGGGCTGTCGAACAGGTGGAGCTCCTCGTCGTCGGGAGCTTGGAAGGTCGTGGCCCACCTCTCGAAGTGGGTGCGCGTCATGGGCGACGCCGTCCACGCGCCGGACGCCTGGCGCCGCTCGGCTCGCTCGATCAGCTCGTCGAGTGGCGCGGTCAGGTAGTGCAGCTCGACCCCCACCCCCAAAGCTCGCGCCCCGAGGCGCTTCTCCTCTCGTTCCGCGCGCGCCCAGTGGCCCCACTCCAGGATCACGCTCTGGCCCAGTGCGAGGAGATCCTGGGTGAGCACCCACAGCTCGCGCTCGAGCCGCACTCGGAACTCGTCATCCCACACGTCGGCGCCCAGCTGCGCGGTCCACCCGTCCTTGTCCAGCCGGACGGCGGGCATCGTCGACGCGAGCCGACGGGCGAGCGTCGACTTCCCCGAGGCCGGCAGGCCACAGATCAGCACCAGCCGCGTCGACGACGTCGCCATCCACGGAGTCCTACCATCGCTCGGCCGTGTCCGGCGCGAGGGCCACGTGGCCGCCATCGTCCCTCGCCGGGCCACCTCGGTGGAGCGCCCGTGTCGACGGCAGCGTGGGCGCTCGACCTAGGCGGCGGAGTCGCCGAACAGGTCGGCTTGTGCGTGCCGTGTGGGCCGGCCGGGCGTGCCGGTGGTGGGGGTCGGCGGGGCGTTGGCCGGGTGGCGGGGGTCGTCGGGGCTGACCATAGGCCGCTTGCGCGGTGTGGTTCGCCGTCTTGGCCGTCTCGAGCTCCCCGCGGGCGCTGCCCAGTGAGCCCCCGGTGATCTCGGCCAGCAGCTCGGCCGGCGAGCCGTGACCCCTGCGTCGCCACTCGCGGGACGCCGCCACTCAGGTGGCCAGGAGCGTCTTGCTGGCCGCGATGGCTCGCCCCGCCCGCTCGAGCGTCTCGTAGAGGCGCACCGCCTCCGAGGACGGGATGTCGTCGGGGTCCTCCACCGCGGTCGCCGCCGCCAGGCGCGCGGACTCCGCCTGCTCCGCCCTGGTCATCGCGTCCGACGGTGCCATGCCTCCAACGCTACGCAGGGGGTGTGACAGCGCTCGGGGGGTCGGCGGGGTCCGCCCCGAGTCCTCAGGTGGCGTCGGCGAGGACGCCGTCGATCTGGCCCATGGCCTCGCGCATGCCCTCCTCCATGCCCATGGCGAGCACCTGGGCCATGGCGTCGGTGGACGCGAAGGTCGACACCACGGTCATGACGGTGCCGCCGCCGGACCGCTCGGTGAGCTCGAGCGCCATGCGGGTGATGGGCAGGTCGGCGTTCGGCTGCCCTGCGTCGTCCGCGAAGCCGTCGTCGACCACGAACCGACGAGGCGCGTCGACCTCCAGCACGTCCCAGTAGCCGCCGGACTTGTCGCCGTCGGGCCCGGTCATCACGTAGGTCACCCGACCGCCAGGGCGCAGGTCGTGGTCGATCACCGTGGCGGGCCAGGTGGGCGGGCCCCAGAACCGCTCGAGCTGGCGGGGGTCGACGTAGAGCTGCCACACCCGCTCCACCGGAGCGTCGTACTCGGCGACGACGGTCATCGTGTGGGCATCCAGGTCCTTGTCCACACCGGCGATGGGCATTCGGTTCTCCTGTCTCAGGGATCCTCGGCGAGGATCTCGTCCATCGGCGCGACGCGGTCGCGCCACAGCACCTCCAGCGCGTCGAGCGCGCCACGGGCGTCGCGCACTCGATCGATGTCACCCCGCACGAGTGACTCCCGCCCTCGCCGTTGCTTGGACACCAGCCCGGCCTCCTCGAGGACGGCCACGTGCTTCTGCACCGCGGCGAGGCTCATCGGGTACCGCCGAGCCAGCGCCGACACCGAGTGCGCCTCGACGAGCACCGTCTGGACGATGTCACGTCGAGTCGCGTCGGCCAGTGCGTGGAAGACCCGGTCAGCCTCCGGCGGGCTCAGAAGATCTACAACCATATGG
>DAIQBC010000285.1:0-3497 GCA_036781345.1 Acidimicrobiales bacterium
CCGCCGTGCACGTTCGGCGTCCACTCGCCCGGACCCCGGGAGTAGTCGCGGTAGAGCATCGAGGCGACGGCATCGACGCGCAGCCCGTCGACGTGCAGCTCGCCGAGCCAGTACAGGGCGTTGGCGACGAGGAACCCCCGCACCTCCGGCCGCCCGTAGTCGAACTCGAGGGTGCCCCAGTCGGGGTGTTCGGCCCGCTGCGGGTCGGGGTGCTCGTAGAGGGGGGTGCCGTCAAAGCAGACCAGCGCGCCCGGGTCGCGCGGGAAGTGGGCCGGCACCCAGTCGACGATGACACCGATCCCGCGCTGGTGGAGATGGTCGACGAACCACCGGAAGTCGTCAGGATCGCCGAAGCGGGAGGTCGGGGCGAAGAAGCCCGTGACCTGGTAGCCCCACGACGGCTCGTACGGGTGCTCGGCCACCGGCATGAGCTCCACGTGGGTGAAGCCGAGCGCGGCCACGTGCTCGGCAAGCTGGGGAGCCAGCTCGCGATAGGACAGCCGACGACCATCGGCATGGTGGCGCCACGAGCCGAGGTGCACCTCGTACGCGCTCAGCCGCCGGCCGACCGGCCGGGTGTGGGCGCGAGCCGCCATCCAGTCACCGTCGTCCCAATGGTGCTGGCTGGCGAAGACAAGGCTCGACATCCCGCCGCTGTGCTCGGCGAACTGGGCCATCGGGTCGGCCCGCAGGGTGGTCTGGCCGTCGGCAGTGGTGACGGCGTACTTGTAAGGGGTGCCAGAGCCGACCCCGGGCACGACGCCGCCCCAGACGCGGCCGTCGAGCCGCGCAAGGGGGTGAGCGCCTGGCTCCCACTGGTTCCAGGGACCGACCACCGACACCTCGCGCGCCTGGGGCGCCCACACCGCGAAAGCGGTGCCGCGCCCCCAATCGGAACCGCCCGGGTGAGCACCGAGCACCTCCCACAAGCGCTCGTGACGACCCTCACCGAACAGGTGGAGGTCGAGCTCACCGGGCAGGCCGTCCGCCGGCGCCCCGTCGGTCACCGCGGCACGGACCCGCGCAGCAGGCGTTCGATCCCGGCCAGCGGTATCGCGGCCTTGTCCGGCCGGTGGCCCAGCTCGTAGCCGAGCTCGTAGACGGCCTTGTCGAGCTCGAAGGCGGCCAGCAGCGAGGCGCGCCCCGCCGGGTCGGCAGGGAGCAGCGCGTCGATGCCGGCGCGACCGAAGTAGCCCTCCAGGAACGCGTCCCGGTTGCGGGCCTCCCAGGCGGCGAGGAGGCCGGTGAGGTCGCCGTCGCCGATGTCCCACTCGGCCCGACCGGACGCAGCGGCGTAGTGGAACGACCGCAGGATCCCGGCGACGTCCCGCAACGGCGACGAGACGGTGTAGCGGTCGGCGCGCTGGCGGGCCGGCTCCCCCTCGAAGTCGATGACAAGCCAGCCGACATCCGCCTGGATCACTTGGCCCAGGTGGAGATCGCCGTGGATGCGGAGCTCCTGGCCGGCATCGCCGAGCCCCCGGGCCCCATCGAGGCGGGCTCGCACGGCAGCAGGGTCGAACGTGGCGCGGGGCAGCGCAGCCGCCTCGCCGGCCACGAGGGCGTCGAGATGGGCCCCCATCTCGTCGATCCAGCGGCCGGCGTCGCCCGGATGCGCGCCCCAGGCCTCGGCCATGGCGAGGTGCAGCCCGGCGATCGTGTCACCGAGCCGGGCGGAGTCGGGGGCGAGGTCGCCGCCGCAGTCCTCTGGCGGAAGCCGCGACGCGAGCAGGTCTCGCACGGACGTGCGGGCCAGCTCCCAGCCCTCCGTGGCACCCGGCACGAACTGACGCAGCACGGCCAGATGGGCCCCGTCCCGCCGCAGCTCCGCCAGGGGGGGCAGCACGTTGGGATAGCCCTGCTCCGCCAGGGCGCGGGTGATCTCGACGTCGGGGTTGAGGCCGGGCGCGACCTTCCGAAAGACCTTGAGGATCGTCGACTCGTCGAACACCACTGAGCTGTTGGAGTGCTCGAGCACGATCGGGCGGCGCACCACCGCCTGCGCGTCTGGCGCGGTGAGGCGGAGCACAGCGATGGCGAGATCGGGATCGATCAGCGCGTCGTAGAGCACGACGTCGCCGCCCTCGTCCGGCACGGTGGCCAGCAGTTGGCGGTCCTTGCCGGTGAGGAACTCGGGCGCCGGGACGGCCGCCCGCCCGCCGATGAGCAACTGGTAGCGCTGCCGCGGACCGTCAGCCATCTCGGCGTCGACGAGCGCCCAGACGAGCAGCGGCTCCCCGGGTTGGACCACCTCGAGCCACACCACCTCCACCGAGGCCACTTCCTGGCCCTGCGCGCCGGCCCACCGCTGCCGGACGAGGTGGGCCGGGAGGTGTTCCGCGAGCAGTGCGGGGAGGCGGTCGGCGGCGATCACAGCGGGAGGCCTTCCCCCGGGTCGTGCAGGCTGAACCAGTAGAAGCCATGGGGCGCGAGGGTCACGAAGTAGGGCAGCTCACCGATCCGGGGGAACGGCACCCGGCCCGTGAGCTCGACCGGCACCTTGCCGGCGTGCTGCTCGAGCATCAGCTCGCAGGGCTGCGGGAAGCGGCTGAGGTTGTTCACGCACAGCACCGTGTCGCCCTCCGCCACCCGCAGGTAGGCGAGGACCGACGGGTTGTCGGCGTGCAGCACCTCGAACGCGCCGGTGCCGAACTCCGGATGCTCCCGCCGCACCTCGATCAGGCGCCGAAGCCAGTGGAGGAACGAGGACGGGTTGCGCTGCTGGGCCTCCACGTTCACGGCCTGGAAGCCGTACACGGGGTCCATCAGCGGTGGCAGGTAGAGCTGGGCGAAGTCGGAGGTCGAGAACCCGCCGTTGCGGTCGGGGGTCCACTGCATCGGGGTGCGGACCCCGTCGCGATCGCCGAGGAAGATGTTGTCACCCATCCCGATCTCGTCGCCGTAGTAGAGGACCGGGCTGCCCGGCATCGAGAACAGCATGGCGTGGAACAGCTGCACCACGTCCTGGTCGTTCTCCAGCAGCGGGAACAGCCGCCGCGAGATGCCGATGTTCCGCCGCATGCGCGGGTCGCTGGCGTACTCCGCGTACATGTAGTCGCGCTCCTCGTCGGTGACCATCTCCAGGGTCAGCTCGTCGTGGTTGCGCAGGAAGATGCCCCACTGGCACCCGTCGGGGATCGGCGGCGTCTGGGCGAGGATCTCGGTGATCGGCTGCCGCTGCTCACGTCGCACCGCCATGTACATGCGCGGCATGAGCGGGAAGTGGAAGCACATGTGGCACTCGTCGCCGTCGGTCCCGAAGTAGTCGACGACGTCTTCCGGCCACTGGTTGGCCTCGGCCAGCAGCACGCAGCCGGGATACTCGTCGTCGACGACCTTGCGCAACCGACGCATGTACTCGTGGGTCTCGGGAAGGTTCTCACCGTTCGTGCCGTCGCGCTCGAAGAGGTAAGGCACGGCGTCGAGGCGGAAGCCGTCGAGGCCGAGGTCGAGCCAGAACCGCACCACGTCGAGCATGGCATCGGCCACCTCGGGGT
>DAIQBC010000286.1:0-3486 GCA_036781345.1 Acidimicrobiales bacterium
ACGGCGCCATCGTCGCCATGACCGGTGACGGCGTGAACGACGCCCCCGCCCTGGCCCGCGCCGACATCGGTGTCTCGATGGGCATCACCGGGACCGACGTGAGCAAGGAAGCCGCCGACATGGTGCTGGCGGATGACGACTTCGCGACGATCGTCCACGCGGTGGAGGAAGGCAGGAGGATCTACGACAACATCCGGAGGTTCGTGCGGTACCTCCTCACCACCAACTCAGGCGAGCTGCTGGTGATGTTCGCGGCTCCCCTGGTGGGGCTGCCGCTTCCCTTGCTCCCGTTGCAGATCCTCTGGGTGAACCTTGTGACCGATGGCTTCCCGGCCATCGCACTGGGACTGGAACCGGCCGAGCCGGACACGATGCGGCGGCCACCGAGGGCACCGACGGAATCCATCCTCGCCCGGGGGCTCTGGCAGCACGCCGTCTGGGTAGGTGCGCTGATGGCTGCGGTGGTGCTGCTCCTGCAGGCCGTCACGAGGGCCGTCGATTGGCCCTGGCAGACGATGACGTTCACCACCGTCGCCTGCCTGCAGCTCGGTCACGCGCTGGCGGTGCGCTCGGAGCGCGAGAGCGTGTTCCGCCTGGGCTGGCGCCGGAACCCCTGGCTGCTGGGTGCGATCGGCCTGAGCCTGTTGGCCCAGCTGGCGACCGTCTACGTCGCCCCCCTCCGTGAGGTCTTCGACACTGCGGCACTGAGCCCTGCGCAGCTCGCTGTCGTGGCCGTCGCGTCGACCACTGCGTTCATCGCCGTCGAGATCGAGAAGTGGGTCCTCCGTCGCTCGGCGGGCCGAGGGGCACCCGGCGCCTAGCCCTGCCGGCGGAGCCGATACACGCGGATGTCGCGGTCGGTGCGCCGCTCGTACACCCGCATCTGCGGGATCGTGACGGCGATGGCGTCCCACACGAGGGCCTTCTCCTCAGGTGAGAGCACCGTCGCGACGGCCGGGTACTCGGCGCCCCGCACCAGGACCCGCACGGCGGGGTGGGCGTCGAGGTTGAAGCGCCAGGCGGGGTGCTTCTCCTGGCCCATGGCGCTGGCCACCACGAGCAGGTCGTCACCGTCACGGTGGTAGGCGAGCTGCACCGTGCGGGGCTGGCCGCTCTTGGCGCCGGTGGTGGTCAGGGCGAGCATCGGCAGCGTGGGCGGCCCGGTGGAGGTGAACCGGCCCTTGCTCCACCGGAACAGCACCGGGTCGACCTTGGCCGCCACGTGCTTCACCAAGAACGAGCCGGCCCGGGTGGCCGAGAACCAGTTGACGAGCCGTGCGTACATTCCCCCCGTCTAGTGCGTCCGGAGGTGCCGCCGCGCCCAGCGCAGGTGCTTGTCGAGCCGGTCGACCAGCAGCAGCATGCCCATCGACCCGATGGCCACCAGCCAGCCGAGCAGCGGCGGGCTCGAGTGCTCGAGCTGGGCAGCCACAGGACCCACCAGCAGGGCGAGCAGCGAGAAGATCAGGCCGGCGGCCACCGCTGGGATCAGCAGGCGGTTGGAGGTCCAACCGAGGGCGCCCGGCCAACGGCTCGAGCTGCGGCAGGCGAAGGCGTTGGCCACCTGGGCCAGCACCACCGCCATGAAGGCGGCCCCGGACGCCGCGGCAAGGTCGTGGCCTTCGGGGAAGGGCTGACCGGGACGCCAGCCGAGGGCCACCAACGACACCACGAAGGCGGTCATCGAGCAGGCGGCCTCTGTGGGTCCCAGGAGAGCGAAGGCCCGTCGCAGGACGGTGCGGTTCATCAGCCGGCCCGCCACGGGTGGGCCCTCCAACAGGTGGCCGGCGGGCGGCTCTGCGCCGAGGGCCACCGCGGAGAGGGTGTCGGTGCCGAGGTCGAGGGCGAGGATCTGCATCACGCCCAGGGCCAGGGGGAAGCGACCCCCGGACATCGCCCACACCACGAACGGTGTGAGCTCGGCCACGTTGTCGGTGAGGTGGTAGGTGAGGAACCGGCGGATGTTGACGAAGGTCGTGCGGCCCTGCTCAACCGCCGCCAGGATCGAGCCGAAATGGTCGTCGAGCAGCACGAGGTCGGCAGCCTCCCGGGCCACGTCGGTGCCGGTGCGGCCCATGGCGATCCCGATGTCCGCCTCGTGGAGCGCCGGACCGTCGTTGACGCCGTCGCCGGTCATGGCCACCACGTGCCCCCGGGCCCGGAGCGCGCGCGCGATCCGCAGCTTGGCCTCCGGCGACACCCGGGCCACCACCACGCCGTCGTGGTCGAGCATCGCCCCGAGGACACCCTCGTCGTCGGGCAGCTCCGTGCCGATGAGCACAGGGGCGTCGGCGCGGCGCAGGCCGACCTCGTCGGCGATGGCAGTGGCGGTGGCGGGGTGGTCACCCGTGATCATGGCCACCTTGATCCCTGCCCGCCGACAGGTCTCGAGCGACTCAGCCACGTCCTCCCTCGGTGGGTCCTGGAGGCCGAGTAGGCCGTAGAGCTGGAGCCCCGCCTCGGCCTCGTCGGCGGTGGTCGGCGGGGCGCCCTGCACAGGCCGACCTGCCACGGCGAGCACCCGCAGGCCCCGGCTGGTCATCTCCTCCAGCGCGTGCTGGGCGGGCGCGCCGTCGACGCAGAGGGGCAGCAGCGCGTCGGGCGCGCCCTTCACGAGCACCGTGCCGTCGCGCACCACCGTCATGCGGCGACGCCGGGGGTCGAACGGGAACCGGGCCACGACGACTGCCCCGGCCCGGTCGCCGTCGGTGTCGAGCCCCACCCGGCGGGCGAGCACGTCGATGGCCGCCTCCATCGGATCGCCGCGCGGGTGCCACCCGTCGGCGGCCTCGGCCGCGAACCCCGAGGAGGCCCGCATGCCGGCCTGGGCGAGCCGGACGAGCGCGGGCTCCAGGGCGGGATCGGCGAGGGCCACCGTCGCCACCGGCTCATAGCCCACGCCCGTGATCGTGGCCGAGCCCACCGGGGTCCACGCCTCGACCACGGCCATCTCGTTCCGGGTGAGGGTGCCGGTCTTGTCGGTGCAGATGTAGGTGGTGGATCCGAGGGTCTCCACCGCCTCCAGCCGCCTGACCAGCACCTGCCGCTTGGCCATCTGCTCGGCCCCCCAGGCCAGCGACAGCGTGACGGTGGGGAGCAGGGCCTCGGGCACGAGCGCCACCGTCACCCCGATGGCGAACACGAACCCGTCGGCGGCCGGGTTGCCGAGCAGCAGCGACAGCCCGAAGAAGGCGCCGCCCACGCCGATGGCGATGAAGGCGATCGTCCGCACCACCCGGTGCAGCTCGAGCGTGAGCGGCGTGGGGTGCGGCTCCGTGGACGTCGTCAGGCGGGCGATGTCGGCCAGGCGGGTGTCGCCCCCCGTCGCGGTCACCAGCGCCTCGGCCTCACCCTCCACGAGAAAGGTGCCGGCGAACAGCGCGTCGCCGTCGTCGACCGACGTGCGCTCGCTCTCACCGGTGAGCATGGAGGTGTCCACCAGCGCGCCCCGTCCCGCCAGCAGCGTGCTGTCGGCGGGGATGCGGT
>DAIQBC010000287.1:0-3454 GCA_036781345.1 Acidimicrobiales bacterium
GGCGGCAGCGGAGACCTGCGCCGCGTAGCCACCCAGCTCCTGCCCGAGCGTCACCGGGGTGGCGTCCATGAGGTGGGTGCGGCCCGACTTCACCACCTGGGCGTGTCGGTCGGCTTGGTCGCGCAGGGCCGCCGCCAGGTGATCGACGGCCGGGAGCAGCACCGCGGTGGTCTCCCGCACCGCCGCGAGGTGGATGCCCGAGGGGAACACGTCGTTGGAGGACTGCGAGGCGTTCACGTCGTCGTTCGGGTGGACGGGTCGACCCAGCCGCTCGCTCGCGAGGTTGGCGATGACCTCGTTCATGTTCATGTTGGTGGACGTGCCCGACCCGGTCTGGAACACATCGACCGGGAAGTGGTCATCCCAGTCACCGCGAGCCACCTCGGCGGCCGCGTGGTGGATGGCATCGGCGAGATCCTCGGCCAGCACCCCCAGCTCCCCGTTCACCACCGATGCCGCTCCCTTGATCGAGGCGAGGGCTCCGATCAGGGCGCGCTCGATCCGCAGCCCTGACACGGGGAAGTTCTCGACCGCCCGCTGCGTCTGGGCCCCCCAGCGGGCGGCCAGCGGCACCCGCACCTCGCCCATCGTGTCGTGCTCGATCCGGAACTCGTCGTCGGACATGCCCCCAACCGTACGGCGGCCCTAGCGTTGGGACCGATGACCGAGCTCGCCTTCACCGAGTTGCTGCCCCTAGGCCCCGACGAGACGCCCTACCGGCTCCTCACCACGGATGGGGTGACCACCGTGGAGGCGGCCGGGCGGAGCTTCCTGCAGGTGGAGCCCGAGGCCCTCACCCTGCTCACCCGCACGGCGTTCCGCGACATCGCCCACTGGCTCCGTCCCGCGCACCTGCGCCAGCTCCGCAGCATCCTCGACGACCCCGAGGCCTCGGCCAACGATCGCTTCGTCGCTCTCGACCTCCTCAAGAACGCCAACATCGCGGCCGCCGGCGTCCTTCCGATGTGCCAGGACACTGGCACCGCGATCGTGATGGGCAAGCGCGGGGAGCTCGTGCTCACCGGTGGCGACGACGAGCGCTCGATCAGCCTCGGCGTGCAGGCGACCTACGAGACCTCTGCCCTGCGCTACTCGCAGATGGCGCCGCTCACGATGTGGGAGGAGACCAACACCGGCACCAACCTGCCGGCCCAGATCGAGCTCTACGCGGCGCCGGGCGACGCCTACAAGCTCCTGTTCATGGCCAAGGGTGGCGGCTCGGCCAACAAGAGCTACCTCTACCAGGAGACCAAGGCGGTGCTCAACCGCTCCTCGATGCTGCAGTTCCTCGACGAGAAGCTGCGCACGCTCGGCACCTCGGCCTGCCCGCCTTACCACTTGGCCGTCGTGATCGGCGGCACGTCGGCCGAGTTCGCGCTCAAGACGGCCAAGTACGCGTCGGCGCACTACCTCGACTCACTGCCCACGAGCGGGTCGGCGCTGGGCCACGGCTTCCGCGACCTCGAGCTCGAGGCCGATGTGCTCGCCCTCACGCAGGGCTTCGGCATCGGGGCGCAGTTCGGCGGCAAGTACTTCTGCCACGACGTTCGGGTCGTGCGACTCCCCCGCCACGGCGCCTCCTGCCCGGTCGCCGTGGCCGTGTCGTGCTCGGCCGACCGCCAAGCGCTGGGCAAGATCACGCGGGACGGCGTCTTCCTCGAGCAGCTCGAGCAGGACCCGGCCGGCTACCTACCCGAGGTCACCCGCGACGATCTGGCCGATGACGTCGTGCGCATCGACCTCTACCGGCCGATGCACGAGGTGTGCGCCGAGCTGTCCCGGTACCCGGTGAAGACGCGCCTGTCGCTGAGCGGGCCGATGGTGGTCGCACGCGACATCGCCCACGCCAAGATCAAGGAGCGCCTCGACGCCGGCGAGCCGATGCCGCAGTACCTCCGGGATCACTGCGTGTACTACGCCGGCCCGGCCAAGACCCCGGCCGGAATGGCCTCAGGGTCCTTCGGCCCGACCACGGCGGGCCGCATGGACTCGTACGTGGCGGAGTTCCAGGCCGCCGGCGGGTCGCTGGTGATGCTGGCCAAGGGCAACCGGAGCCGACAGGTCACGGACGCCTGCGCCGCCTACGGCGGCTTCTACCTTGGCTCGATCGGCGGGCCAGCCGCCCGATTGGCCCAGGACTGCATCCGCAAGGTCGAGGTGCTCGAGTACCCCGAGCTCGGCATGGAGGCGGTGTGGAAGATCGAGGTGGAGGACTTCCCGGCCTTCATCGTGGTCGACGACAAGGGCCACGACTTCTTCGACGAGGTGAGCACCCCCGTCGGCCTTCGCTGAGCGCGCTCGGTCAGGCCAGCTCCACGAGGTCGAGGTAGCCGTCGGCCCAGTGGTCGAGCGTGCCGTCGGGCATGAGCAGCACGCGATCGGGTTCGAGGTCGCGCACGAAGGACGCGTCGTGGCTGACCAGGATGATGCTGCCGGGCCAGCCCTTCAGGCCCTCGGCCACAGCCTCGCGCGAGCCCGGGTCGAGGTTGTTGGTGGGCTCGTCGAGCAAGAGCAGGTTGTGGCGGCCGGCCACAAGGATCCCGAGCGCGAGCTTGGTCTTCTCGCCGCCGGACAAGGTGCCGGCGTCCTGGTGCACCTTGTCGCCCGTGAGGCCCATAGCGCCGACAATGGCGCGCAGATCGGGGTCGGCGGCGTGGGGCACTTGCTCGCGGAGGTGCTCGAGGATCGAGCGCCCGGCGTGGATGCCCTCGTGCTCCTGGGCGTAGTAGCCGGCCACCACGTGGTGCCCCAGGTGGAACGAGCCGTCATCCGCGGGACGCTCGCCGGCCAGCACCCGCAGGAGACTGGTCTTTCCCGCGCCGTTGAGCCCCATGATCAGCAGACGCTCGCCCCGCTCGAGGGCGAGGTCGACGTCACGGAACACCTCGAGGTCGCCGTAGCGCACGGCGAGCCCCTGCCCTTCGAGGACCACGCGGCCCGGCGGCGGCGGCGGCGGGAACCGCACGTGCACCGAACGGTTGGCGCGAGGCGCCTCGACCCTGGTGTGCTCGAGACGCACGATGCGCTTCTCGATGCTGTGAGCCATCGAGGCCTTGCTGGCCTTGGCCCCGAAGCGGTCGACGAGGGTCTGCAGCCGGTCGACCTCCTTGGCCTGCCGCTGGGCCGCCTTGGTCAAGCGGACCTCGTCCTTGGCGCGGTTGTCGAGGTACTCGGAGTACGTGCCCTTGTACTCCTCCATCGTGCCGAGGCTTGCATCGTCATAGCGGTCGAGATGGAGCACCCGGGTGATGGCCTCGTCGAGCAGGTCCAGGTCATGGCTGATCACGAGCAGCGCACCTCGGTAGGTGCGCATGAACTCGAGCAGCCACTCCTTGGCGTCGATGTCGAGGTGGTTGGTGGGCTCGTCGAGCAGCAGCACGTCGCTGCCGGCGAAGAGGATCCGTGCGATCTCGACCCGCCGCCGCTGCCCGCCGGAGAGCGCCGCGATGGGAAG
>DAIQBC010000288.1:0-3451 GCA_036781345.1 Acidimicrobiales bacterium
GCTCAGCAGGTCGATGTCAGCGCGGGTCACAGCAGCCATCCCGCGACCCTACGGCCAGGCTCCCGCCCTATTCGAACGTGGCCGTGCTCACCCGCACCGGCCGCAGCCGCTGCGCCGTCGCGCTGGCGGCCAGCGAGGCCAGGGCCACCACCGCCGGCACGGCCAGCACCAGCAGGAGGGCGGTCCGCACGGGGAAGACGATCGGGTACTCGTCGTAGGAGAGGTTGCTGGAGCTGGCCTTGGCGAACACCACCACCGGCAGGAACCCGACCGGGATCGCCATCGGCGGGCTGATGGCGGCCAACAGGCCGCCCCGCACCCCAGCCGACCGGGCCAGCGCCGCCGGAGGCGCACCGGCGATGGTGAGCACGTCGCGCTCGTCCTTCGACTCCGCCGCCGCCAGCGCGAGGCTCACCCCCACCACGAACAGCGAGAACACGAGGGCCACGCCCGAGAGGATCAGCTCCACCTGGAACGGGGTTGGACCGGACCTCGGCGAGGTCCACTGGACGTCGAGCTGGGGACCCTGTGGCGAGAACGCGTCCGTCCGGATGTCCTCGAGGGCGTCGCGCTGGCCCTCGGTGAGGGGCACTCGGGAGACGAGAGCCGTGGCGATCGGCTCGAGGGCCAGGCCCAGCTCGGTGGCCTTGGCCTCCGAGATGAGAAGCTGGCTGTAGTAGCCGGGGGCATAGCGGTGGCGCACGGCGATCGCCTCGGCACTGCCGCCATCCGGAAGATCCACGACGACAAGCCCCGCGGGCAGGTCGCCTTGGCGGGCGGAGGTGATGACCACGATCCCGGCATCGGCCAGCGCGCTGCGGACGTCGCCATCGGCGGCCATGAGCTCCAGCACGCCGGTGTCGGCGACGACGGCCTGGTCGTAGCCGTAGCCGGCGAAGCCCCCTCCGCTGGCGGCACGGGCCGTCCAGGTGGCGAAGGCACCCGGGCTCACCTCGTCGGGCTGGCTGGCCCGCAGGACCACCTCCTCGCTCCCCGGCAGAAGGGTCTCGAGCTCGCCCACCAGCGCGTCGTCCGGCAGGCTCCGCCGCTGCAAGCCCGTCGTGGCGTCGAACTCGGTCCGGCTCACCACCACGACGTCATCGGGGAGGGTGATCCCTTCGAGCTGCCGGGCCTGTGCGCCGAGCACGAGCCCCCCGGCGGCCACGGCCAGCGCACCGGCGGCGCTCACGGCCGACACCACGGCGCCGGTCCGTGAACGGTGGCGTGCGAGGCTGCGAGCGCCGAGCCGCCACGACCCGCGCAGGCGCCCGCCGAGCGGTTCGAGCCGGGCCACGAGCAGGGGGGCGAGGGCGCAGGCGCCCAGCAGCTCGGCCACGCCACCGAGGATCGCCACCAGCAGCCACACCTGCACAGAGCCGCCCACGCCGTCGGTCCCCGTGGCGTTGGTGCCCCCCAGGACGGCGAGGCCGAGCAGCCCGAGACCGCCGATGAACGCGAACAGCCCGCCGCGCACCTGCCGCCCGGAGACCGGCGTCACCGGGCGCCGACCCGCAAGGGCGGCGAGGGTGGGCAGCTGCGCCGCCGTCCGGGCGGGCACGAGGGCGGCCAGGGTGGCGGCGATGAGCCCCACCACACCAGCGGCCACGATCTCCAGGGGTTGGATGACGTAGCGCTCGACGCGGAAGTCGAGGAAGCGCTCGATCACCGGCCGGAAGACGACCAGCGCCCCGGCCCAGAGCACCAGACCGGCCACCACCCCCAGGGCACCGGTCACGGTGCCCTGCAGGACGAGCGCGGCGCGCACCGTGGCGGGCGACGCTCCGGAGGCCGAGAGCTGCCCGAGGGTGACGAGCTGACGACGCGCCCCCACGGCGAAGGCGGCCGAGATCACGATGCCGGCCACCGTCAGCACGAGCGCGCCGACCACGAGACTCCAGCGCACGCCTTGCGCCTCGTTGGCACGGTCCCGGTACTGCTGCAGGTCGGCCAGCACGAGGTCGCGGATCTGGATGGTGTCGCCGTTGGCATCCAGAAGCGCCTGCTCGGCCTCGATCGTCATGGGCGGAAGGTCGATCAGCGTGGCGGCGCCGACCCCGTAGCTGGGGCTCGGCGGGATGGTTCCAGGGGCCACGATGGCGTGGCCGCAGCTCAGGCACCCCACCGGTTCGACCAGACCGACGACCGTCCACGCCAGGCCAGCGGGCCGCTGCAGCTCCAGGTCGCTGCCGACCCCCACGCCCAGGTCGTGGGCCAGGGACGTGCTGAGGACCACCTCACCCGCGTGGGTGGCCGCCCGCCCATCCACGAGGTCGTGGACGCCGGCGGCCAGCGGGTCGAGCAAGGGGAGGTCGCTGAGCTGGACGCTGCCCCGGTGACCGTCGGTCGTGAGAGCGCGGAACTCGGTGCTGCTCACGGTGACGCTGCGGCTCCCCGCCGGGGCGCTGCTGGCGTGGGCGGGCTGGGTGCCGAACGCGACGGCGTCGGCCTGGCCGAAGCGGCGAGACCACTCCTCCTGAGGCGTGACCGTGCCCGTGCGAACCAGCGTGATGGCCAGCGCCATGCCCGCCACCGGCAGGGCCACAAGGAGGGCGACCAGCGCGGTGCGCCCGGGTCGGTGCGCGACCTCGCGGCGGGCGAGGCGAAGGGGGAGGCGTAGGCGGTTCACCGGGCTGCTCCGGTGACGGCCCGAGACGGGAACGACGGTGGGGCGACGCTCGACTCGTCCACGACCCGGCCGTCACGCATGAACACCACCCGATCAGCCCACGCCGCATAGCGCGGCTCGTGGGTGACCAGCACCACCGCGGTGCCGGTGGCGGCCGGGAGGCCGGCGATGAGCTCGATCACGGCGTCGCCGGTCATCGTGTCGAGGGCGCCGGTGGGCTCGTCGGCCAGGATGAGCTTGCGGGTGCCCACCACGGCCCTGGCCACCGCGATCCGCTGCTGCTGGCCGCCCGAGAAGTCGTCGGGGAAGCGGTCGAGCTGCTCGACGATGCCCACCGACACGAGGGCGGCGCGGGCTCGCTCGCGAGCCTCCCTGACGGGCACGCCCTCCAGCTCCAGCGGGAGCATGACGTTCTCCGTGGCCGTGAGCGACGGCACCAGGTTGAGGCGCTGGAACACGAAGCCGACGTCGGTGCGACGCAGCGTGGCCCGGGCCGCGGCCGACAGCGTCGACAGGTCGCGCCCGCCCACCTGCACCTGGCCGGCATTGGGGTCCTCTAGCCCGCCGGCGAGGTGGAGCAGGGTCGACTTGCCGCACCCGCTCGGGCCCATCACAGCGACGAGCTCGCCGGGGGCCACCCGGAGCGACACGTCGGTGAGGGCTCGCACCTCGGTGGTGCCGGTGCCGTAGCGCTTGACGACCTCCCGGAGCTCGAGCGCCGGGGAGGCGGCGGGGCTGATGGCGTCAGCCATGGTGGTCTCCGTTCGTGGTGGGCCGGATGGTGGTTGTCGTGCGGGCGCGCCGGACGCGAGCCTCGTCCCGGTC
>DAIQBC010000289.1:0-3441 GCA_036781345.1 Acidimicrobiales bacterium
GTGGAGCTCACCGCCAACTTCCGCACCGTCGAACCGATCATCCACTGGGTCAACACCACCTTCGCCACCCTCATGGGCGAAGCGCCCGACGATGACCTCCCCCTCCCCTCGCAGCCGGCCTACGCCGCCCTCCAGGCCCAGCGGGGCGACGCCGGCGGCGGACCGCCGGTGACCGTGATCGGCACGGATGCCCACCCCCTCAAGACGAGGGCCGACGTGGTGCGAGGCGCCGAGGCCGGCGACGTCGCCCATGCCATCAGCGTCGCGATCACCGACCGCTGGCAGGTGCACGAGCGCGTCGACGGCGCGGAGGTGTGGCGTGACGCCCGCCTCGGGGACATCACGGTCCTCGTACCGGCCCGCACGTCCCTTCCCTTCCTCGAAGATGCGCTCGACGCCGCCCACATCCCGTTCCGCACCGAGTCCAGCTCGCTCGTGTACGCCAGCCGGGCCGTGCGCGACCTCCTCATGGTGCTGCGAGCGGCCGACGATCCCTCCGACCACCTCCGCATCGTGTCGGCGCTGCGCACCCCGTTGCTGGCCTGCGGCGACGACGACCTGTTCCGCCACAAGGTGGAGGCCAGGGGCAGCTGGTCCTACAACCGACCCGAGGCACCCGATCCGGCCGACGGCCCGGTGTCGGCCGGGCTCGCCTTCTTGCGTGAGCTGCACGAGGCGCGGCACTGGCTCTCCCCCGCCGAGCTGCTCGACCGCATCGCCCGCGATCGCCGCGCCCTGGAGCTGGGCTTCGCCGAGGGCCGCCCCCGGGACGTGTGGCGGCGCCTGCGCTTCGTGATCGACCAGGCCCGGGCCTGGAGCGAGGCCACCGGTGGCAGCCTGCGCAGCTACCTGCGCTGGGTCGATCAGCAGACCACCGAGGGCGCCCGGGTCACCGAGTCGGTCCTGCCCGAGACCGATGACGACGCCGTGCGCATCATGACCATCCACGCCGCCAAGGGCCTCGAGTTCCCCATCACGATCGTCTCGGGCCTGTCCACCGGTGCCCAGAGCAATCGCAACCCGGTCGACGTCTACTTCCCGCGTGGCGGTGGCCCCGTGGGCTACCGGCTCGGCAAGGACGTCATCACCGAGGAGTTCGAAGCCTGGAAGCCGATCGACGAGCAGATGGGCTTCGACGAGCGCATCCGCCTCCTCTACGTGGCCTGCACCCGGGCGTGCGACCACCTCCTCGTGTCGCTCCACCGGGTGGAGCGCAAGAACCCGCCCGACAAGAAGCGCAACCGCACGAACGCCGAGCTGCTGATCGACGGCATGAGCGCCCTGCTCGCGCACCTCCCCGACCTCAGTGGCCAGGCCACGCCCCTCGCCACCGACCCGGCCGCCGTGCCCACCGCACCCCCGCCCTTCGCCGAGTGGGAGGCCGAGCGCGCCGCGGCGCTCCTGGTGGCCTCCCGTCCCGGCGCGGTGGCCGCCACCGCCCTCACCGATGAGGGCAGGCCCGACTGGGGCACCGAGGCTCCGCCGGATCCGGGCCTGCAGAAGCGGCCGCGCGACCTCGACCTACCTCCATGGTTGAAAGGCCGCTACGGCACCTCCGTGGGCCGGGCCGTCCACGGTGTGCTGCAGACGATCGACCTGGCCACCGGCGCGGGCCTCGACGACGCCGTCGCCGCCCAGTGCCAGGCCGAGGCGGTGCCCGAGCGGGCCGACGACGTGCGCCGGCTGGTGGAGGAGGCCCTCGGCTCGCAGGTGGTGCGGGCCGCCGCGGCGGCGCCCCACTGGCGGGAGGTCTACGCCTGCACGCCGATCGGCGATCGTCTCCTGGAGGGCTACGTCGACCTCCTCTACCGCGCTCCCGACGGGCTGGTGGTGGTCGACCACAAGACCTCCGCCTCCGCCGAAGCCGACGAGCTCGACCGCCGTGTAGAGGGCTACCGGCTGCAGGGAGCCGCCTACGCCGTGGCGGTGGGACGAGCCACCGCGGAGCCCGTCACGCGGGTGGTGTTCCTCTTCCTCACTCCTGACGGCGCCATCGAGCGCGAGCTCGGCGACCTCGCCGCTGCCGTGGCCGACGTCGAGCACCTCGTCGCCGCCGGCCAAGAGCTCGTGACACCGTGATCATCGAGCGGGACGTCGACTGCGGGGCGCTGTACGAGCAGACGCGCCAGGGCCTGCTCGAGCTCGTCGGGTCGAGCGTTGAGGTAGGTCCGCCGGCCGGGTCAGGTCAGGTCAGCAGGCCACGCACGTAGGCGGCCTGGCCGGCGTGCTGCAGGCAGTCGGACACCAGGCTGGCCAGCCGCACGCCGAGGGTGACCGGCGGGTCCCAACGCTCGTCGACGACGCGATCGAGGTCGGCCGGGCGCAGACCCGTGAGGTAGTCCACGGTTCGGGCGTGAACCGCGTCGTAGTAGGCGATGAGGTCCGCGGCGGTGCCGTGCACCGAGGCCACGTCGGCGGCGGTGTGGCCATAGCCGTGATCCTGCGGATCCGGGCCGCGCCCGAACCGCTCATGCCAGCCGTCGAGGAGGTAGCGCTGCTCGGCGCCGGCCAGCTCCGCGATGTGATGGTCCTGCACCCGAGTGAGGTGCCACACCAGCCAGGCGATGGTGTTGGCGCCCTCCTCCGGGGCACGCACGAGCTGTGCCTCGTCGAGATCGCCGACCGCCTCGCGCACGAGATCGGGCAGCCGTCCGTAGAGCTCGACCAGATAGCCGTCGACGTCCACGGCTCAGTCCGGCTCGACGAACCAGATCTGCGGGGCGCTGGCCACGCCGGCGCCCTGCATGACCTCCTTGAGGCGGGGCGATTCGGCAAAGGCCTTGGCCGCCTCGGCCGAATCGAAGTCGTGGTACGCGGTCACGTCCCTGTCGTTGTCGACCGAGCGGTACACCGCGGCGCCTCGGACGCCCATCCCGTTGCGCTCCGAGTCGAAGTCGTCATAGGCCTTGCGCCACACGGCGTAGTCGGCCACGTCATGGCGAACGAACATCCTGGTCATCTCACGCTCCTGTTCCGGCGCGCCCAGTCCGCGAGCCGCTCGCGAGGCTAGCCACGCGCCCCGGTACCGTCACCCCGTGACGTTGGCGGCCACCCCCGAGTCTTCTGTGGTGCGTCGCCTCGGCACGCTCGCCATCGGCCTGGTCCTCGTGTCCACGGGGGTGGCGCTGATGATCCGGGCCGAGCTCGGGGTGGCGCCCTACGACGTGCTCACCACCGGCCTCGCGGCGCTCACCGGCCTGCCGATCGGGGTGGCGGCGGTGGTAACCCCGGTCGTGTTCGCGTCGCTCGGGTGGCTCCTCGGCCGCCGGCCGGGTCCGGGCACGCTGCTGGCCGTCGCGCTGGTGGGTCCGATGCTCGGCCTCGTGCTCAGCGCCCTACCCCATCAGGAGGCGATGGTGCCCCGCCTCACCCTCTTTGGCGTGGGGTTCCTGGCCGTGGCGGCCGGCATCACCGCCGTGATCATCGCCGAGATCGGGCCGG
>DAIQBC010000290.1:0-3431 GCA_036781345.1 Acidimicrobiales bacterium
GGATGATCTCCATGTGGAGCAGGCCGAGGAAGCCGCAGCGGAACCCGAAGCCGAGGGCGCCCGACGTCTCGGGCTCGTACGTGTACGACCCGTCGTTGAGGCGCAGCCTCTCCAACGCGTCACGCAGGTCGGAGAACTGGTCGCCGTCGATCGGGTAGAGGCCGCAGAACACCATCGGCTTGGGCTCTCGGTAGCCGTCGAGCGCCGTCGTCGCCGGGTGCACGGCGTCAGTGACCGTCTCACCCGAGCGGGCCTCCCGCACGTCCTTGATGCCGGCGATCAGGTAGCCGGTCTCGCCGGGTCCGAGGGTGGCGACCGGTGTGTGGTCGGGCCGGCGCACGCCGATCTCGTCGGCGTCATGGACGGAGCCGGCCTGCATGAACTTCACGCGACTACCAGTCTTCAGGGTGCCGGTCATCACCCGCACCGACGACACCACGCCCCGATAGCTGTCGTAGTACGAGTCGAAGATCAGCGCCTGCAGCGGGGCGGCCGGATCCCCAGTGGGCGGCGGGATGTGCTCGATGACGGCGTCGAGCAGCGTCGGAACGCCCTCACCGGTCTTGGCGCTGATCCGCAAGATGTCCCCGGCCTTGATCCCGAGCACCTGCTCGATCTCCGCCGCGCAGCGATCGGGGTCGGCGGCGGGCAGGTCCAGCTTGTTGAGGCAGGCCACGATCTCGAGGTCGTTCTCGAGGGCCAGGTAGCAGTTGGCGAGCGTCTGCGCCTCGATGCCCTGGGCCGCGTCGACCAGCAGGATCACGCCTTCGCAAGCGGCCAGCGAGCGCGACACCTCGTAGCCGAAGTCGACGTGGCCGGGGGTGTCGATGAGGTTGATGACGTGGTCGCGGTAGTCGAGCCGAACGGATTGCAGCTTGATCGTGATGCCCCGCTCGCGCTCGATGTCCATCGAGTCGAGGTACTGGGCCCGCATGTCGCGAGGGTCGACGGCGCCGCACAGCTCGAGGAGGCGATCAGCGAGCGTGCTCTTGCCGTGGTCGACGTGCGCCACGATGGACAGGTTGCGGAGGCGGCTGAGGTCCATAGGCGAACCCTCAACGGTACCGGTGGGTCCGGATGTGACGAGAATCCGGGGCCGCGGGTAGCCTCACCGGGTTCATTCGAGAGACGAGCAGGACCCAGTGGCCAACATCAAGAGCCAGATCAAGCGCAACCGCCAGACCGTGAAGCGCACCGAGCGCAACAAGGCCGTGCGGAGTGAGCTGAAGACGCGCACCAAGAACGCCGCCCAGGCTGTTGCCGCGGGTGCGGAGGACGCCGTCGAGCTGGTCCGGGCCGCCCAGAAGCGGACCGACAGCGCCGCCAGCAAGGGCATCATCCACCGCAACGCCGCCGCCCGCCGCACATCGCGCCTGGCCAAGAAGCTCAACCGGGCCGCCTCCTCCGACTGAGGCCCTGCCCTCAGCGCGACATCGTGGCCAGGCGGGCCACGGGGTCCTCGAGCACCAGGTTGCCGGGCCAGGCCTTGCCGCCGCGCAGGTCCAGATCGGCCTGGGCGAGCAGGTCGACGGCGCGCACGATCCGCTCGTGACCGAGCCGACGAGCCTGCCCCATCGCCTTCTTGGCCGGGAAGGTCGAACCCTTCATCCCCAGCAGCTCGGCCGCGTCCTTCTCACCCGCCACGTCCGCGCCGTCGAGGCGGAGCATGCGGCCGAAGTGTGAGTGGAGCGTGCTGAGCACCTGGAAGGGGTGGCGCTCCCCCTGACCGATCATCCGCTGCAGGAGGTCGAGGGCGGTGGTGCGGTCGCCGCGGTCGATGGCGTCGGTGAGGTCCCAGGGCGGCACCCCGCCGTCGTCGCCGAGGAAGGGCTCGATCTCCTCGGCCGTGATCCGCGAGCCAGTGCCGTAGGTGGAGCGCAGCAGGTCGATGAGACCGAGCAGTCGGCTGGGCTCGTCCCCCACCCACGTGGTCAGCCGAGCGCGGCCCTCCCCGTCCACCTTCAGGCCGGCGTCGGCAAGGTGGGCGGTGACCCACTCGCCCACCTTGCGGCCGGGGCTCGTGTCGACCTGGGTGCCACCCACGCGCGTGACAGCCTCAAGCAGTGCCTTGGGCACCCTTCCAGTGCGCCACTCGAGCACGAGCAGCGTGGAGGGCAACGGGTCCACGAGGTAGTCGACCAGCGGCTGCACCAGGTCGTTGCGCTCGCGCTTGTCGGTGAACCGCCCGAGCACCACGCGGAACTCGGTGAGGAACGGGGGCGTCTGCGCGGCATCGACGAGGGCGAGGAGCGGATCGGCGCCATCGTCGACGGAGGCCCCGACATCGATCTCCTCCACCATGAGCGAGCGGTCCTCGTCGCCCACCAGGTCGTCCACGAGCAGCCGGACGGCATCACGGAGCACCACCTCGTCGTCGCCCCTGAGCAGCGTGACCGGGATCGTGCTCATGCGCTCGCCGCCCGCGCCGAGAGGATGGCGGCCATCACGTCGGCCGTGCGGCGGGCTCCCCGCACGTCGTGGGCGCGCAATACGCGGCTCCCGAGTGCGATGCCGAGCGCGTGGGCGGCGTGGGACGCCTCCCGGCGGTCGTCGACCAGCGTGCCGACCAAGTCGCCGAGGAATCGCTTGTTGGACGCCGAGAGGAACAGAGGCCACCCGAGCGCCGCCAGGCGGTGGTGGTTGCGCAAGAGCTCGAGGGACTGCGGCTCCGACTTGCCGAGGTCGAGGCCCGCGTCCACCATCACGCGCTCCCGCGGGATCCCCGCCGCCTCGGCCGCCTCGCCCCGGGCCCGGAGGTACCGGCACACGGCGTCCACAACGGGCTCGTCGTACACCGGATCGGGGTCGGGGACGCGGGGCCCGATGCGGATGTGGGTCGCCACCACGGAGGCGCCGGCCGCGGCCGCCACCGCGAGGTAGTCAGGATCGGCGAAGCCGCTGATGTCGTTGCCCACCACGGCGCCGGCGGCCAGCGCCTCGCGGAGCACCGACGCCCGCCAGGTGTCGACCGACAGCGGCAGGTCGAAGCGAGCCCGCAGGGCCTCGAGGGCGGGGATCACCCGCTCGAGCTCCTCCTCAGCCGTGACCTCAGGCCCCGGACCGGCCTTGACGCCGCCGACGTCGAGGAAGTCGGCACCCTCAGCGGCCAGCTGCTCCGCCTTGGCGAGGAAGCCGTCGAAGTCGTAGTAGCGGCCCTGGTCGTAGAACGAATCCGGCGTGCGGTTGAGGATGCCCATCACCAGCGCCCGGTGCCGGATGTCGAAGCGGTGCGGGCCGAGGGCCACCTCCGGACAGGGCACCTCCCACACCACGGACCAAGGCGCCCTCTCCACGAGGGCCGAACCTACCGCGACAGGTGCGACATCCCGCCTGGGGAGATCACGGCGCCCGGGGCACCGCGTCGACGACCAAGCGGTTGGGCAATGCCACGAGGCGCAGTACTGGCGAACTCTTGCGCTGTGTGAATGCGT
>DAIQBC010000291.1:0-3377 GCA_036781345.1 Acidimicrobiales bacterium
CGCCGAGGATGAGGGCCACGTCGTCGTCGCCGATGAAGTCCTCCCCGATCAGGAAGGCGGCTGCGATCCCGTTCGGCTCGGGTTGGGCTGCGTAGGCGAACGAGCAGCCCCACTGGGAGCCATCTCCGAGCAGGCCCTCGAAGAGCGGGAGCTGGTCAGGGGTCGAGATGACCAGGATCTCGTGGATGCGAGCGTGCAGGAGCGTGGAGATCGGGTAGTAGATGAGCGGCTTGTCGTACACGTGCATGAGCTGCTTCGACGTGGCGCGGCTGGCTGGGCTCAGACGGGTGGCCCGCCCCCCGGCCAGCACGATGCCCTTCATCGGGCCACCCTGAGGCGCGCTCGGGTGCTGGCAGAGCGGCGGGAGGCATCCATGAGCCCGCAAGTCTGGCATGAGCCAGGGGGGCGTCCCAAGGTCAGCAGGCGACCTTCGACCGGCACCGTCTCACTGGACGGGCAGACCGAGCTCGCGGCTGATCACCAGGCGCTGGATCTCGCTGGTGCCCTCGCCGATCTCGAGGATCTTGGCGTCCCGGTAGAACCGGGCGACCGGCGTGGCGTCCATGAAGCCGTAGCCGCCGAACACCTGGGTGGCGATGCGGGTGGCAGTCACCGCCGCCTCCGTCGTGTGCAGCTTGGCCATCGCCGCAGCCTGCTTGCACGGCCGGCCCGTGTCGTGGAGCCAGGCCGCCTGGTAGGTGAGCAGGCGGGCCGTCTCGGCCATCACGGCCAGGTCGGCCACCTGGAAGGCCACGCCCTGGTTGGCGCCGATGGGCTTGCCGAAGGCCGTGCGGTCCTGGGCGTAGCGGGTGCAGTGCTCGAGGCAGGCTTGGATGCACCCGACCGCGAGAGCCGAGATGGCGATGCGGCCCTCGTCGAGGATCTGCAGGAACTGGGCGAAGCCCCGACCGCGCTCGCCCAGGAGGTTGGCCTCGGGCACGCGGGCGTCGGTGAAGGTGAGGCCGTGGGTGTCGGACGCGTGCCAGCCCATCTTCCGGTACGCGGGCTGGACCTCGAAGCCCGGGGTGCCGGACGGCACGAGGATGGCGCTGATCTCGCCGGGTCCGGTGCGCGCCGTCACCGTGACGAAGGCCGTCATCTCCGAGCCCGAGTTGGTGATGAATGCCTTCTCCCCGTTGAGCACCCACTCCCCCGCGTTGGGGTCGAGGCGGGCGGTGGTGCGGGTGCCCCCAGCGTCGCTGCCGGCCTCGGGCTCTGTGAGCCCGAACCCGCCCAGGGTGCGCCCGGCGCAGAGGTCGGGGAGCCAGGTCTGCTTCTGGTCTTCCGTACCGAAGCGGTGGATCGGGTTGGCGCCGAGGCCCACACCGGCCTCGAGCGTGATGGCCATGGAGTGGTCGACCCGCCCCAGCTCCTCGATGGCGATGCAGAGCATGGTGAGGTCACCCCCGCCTCCGCCGTACTCGTGCGGGAACGGGATGCCGAACAGCCCGAGGTCCCCCATTGCCCTCACGACGTCCACCGGGAAGTGGTGGTCGCGGTCCCACGCCTCGGCGTGGGGCGCGATCTCGCCTTCGGCGAAGTCACGCACGACCTTACGCAGCGCGTCGTGCTCCTCGGTGAACTCCACGTGCACGGTGCGACGGCCCTCCGGGCGAACCAACGGGACAGGTGATCGTACGCTGCCCGCCATGCCGCGCCCCATCGCCACCGACGTGCCCTTGGCCGTCGTCGGCGGGCGGCTGGCCACCGACCTGGTCGACCTCACGGACGATCTCGCCGCGCTCGACTCCTCGGGGTTCTGGGCGGTGGTGCTCCCCTTCGGGGGCCCACCGATCTGCGCCCGCTTCGCCCACGTGCGCCCGGCGCGCCCGTGGCCGGGGCCGCTCTGGAAGGGCCCGGCGGCCGACACCTGGATCTCGTCGCTGTCCGAGGACGCCTTCAAGGCGGGCGTGCGGGCGATCCGGGCGTCGATCGCAGCCGGCGACGTGTACCAGGTGAACCTCACCCGCCGGCTCTCGGCCCCGATGCCCGTCGACGGTGATGTCGCCGCGCTGGGGGCGGCCCTGGCAGAGGGCAACCCGGCTCCGTACAGCGCCGTCGTCCGCATCCCGTCGACCGGGTGCCAGGTGGCCTCCGCGTCGCCGGAGCGCTTCCTGTGGCGCAACGGCGACCTGGTGAGCTCCGCCCCGATCAAGGGCACGGCGTCCGAGCCCACCGGGCTCACGGACAAGGACCGCGCCGAGAACGTGATGATCGTCGACCTGGTCCGCAATGACCTTGGCCGGGTCTGCGAGTACGGATCGGTGACCGTGCCCGCGCTCCTCGCCCTCGAGCACCACCCAGGTCTCGTGCACCTGGTGTCCACCGTGAGCGGCCGGCTCCGCCGTGGGTGCGGCTGGGGCGAGGCCATCGCGGCCACCTTCCCGCCGGGGTCCGTCACTGGTGCCCCCAAGCTGGCCGCCCTCCAGCACATCGCCTCGCTGGAGCCGGTGCCCCGCGGCGTGTACTGCGGTGCAGTGGGGTGGGTCGACGCCGACCGCCAGCAGGGCGACCTCAACGTCGCCATCCGCACGTTCTGGGTGGAGGAGGGCCGGCTCCACTTCGGCACCGGCGGCGGCATCACCTGGGGCAGCGACCCCGACGACGAGTGGGCCGAGACCGAGCTCAAGGCTCGCCACCTGCTTCGCGTCGCGTCAGGATCGTGGCGATGACCGAGCAGGTGTGGGTCAACGGGGGCCTCGTCGACGTCGCCGCAGCCACCATCTCCGTGTTCGACCACGGCCTCACCGTCGGCGACGGCGTGTTCGAGACGCTCAAGGCCGTCGATGGCCGACCCTTTGCCGTCCGGCGCCACCTCGAGCGGCTCCGTCGCTCGGCTGATGGGCTGGGCCTGCGACTGCCGTGCACGGATGACGAGCTGCGGATGGCCATGAGCGAGGTCCTCGCTTCCCGCGACCTCCCGCTGGCCCGCGTGCGGGTCACCGTCACCGGCGGCGTCGCACCGCTCGGCTCGGAGCGCGGCGAGGCGACCGCGACGGTGCTGGTGGCCGCCGGGCCTCTCGCGCCGGCGGCGCCGACGACGGCGGTGTGCGTGGTGCCATGGCCCCGCAACGAGCAGGGTGCGTTGGCGGGGATCAAGACCACGTCCTACGCCGAGAACGTGAAGGCCCTGGCCTACGCCAAGGCACGCGGCTGCACCGAGGCCATCTTCGCCAACACGGTCGACATGCTGTGCGAGGGCACCGGGTCGAACGTGTTCGTGGTGATGGGCGGCCAGCTCCTCACCCCGCCGCTGTCATCTGGGTGCCTGGCCGGCGTCACCCGCGACCTCGTTCTCGAGATCACCGACGCCGAGGAGGCGGACATCCCGATGGGCGCCTTCGCCATGGCCAGCGAGGTCTTCCTCACCAGCACCG
>DAIQBC010000292.1:0-3350 GCA_036781345.1 Acidimicrobiales bacterium
CGCCGGCCTCGAGGACCGAGACGACGGAGTTGGTGGTGCCGAGATCGATGCCGACAGCCTTGGGCATGGGGGTCCTCCAGGGGATTCGTGAAACCTATGTGCCCCTTGAGGATAGAAGTTGAGTCGATGAATGGCAACTTCGACGTTCTTGGCGTGCCCGATAGGGTGCGGGCATGGCTGGTCACCGGCTCGTGCTGCTCCGCCACGGTGAGAGCGAGTGGAACAAGCAGAACCTGTTCACCGGCTGGTGGGACGCCGCCCTGACCGCCTTCGGGGAGTCGCAGGCCGTCGAGGCGGGCCGGCTCATGGCCGAGCACGACGTGCGGCCCGACGTGGTGCACACCTCGCTGCAGACCCGGGCCATCCGCACCGTGGAGCTGGCCCTGTTCACGATGGGCCGCTCGTGGATCCCCGTGCGGCGGGACTGGCGGCTCAACGAGCGCCACTACGGCGACCTCACCGGCCGGAACAAGGCCGACACGGCGGAGAAGTACGGGGCCGATCAGGTGAAGGTGTGGCGGCGCAGCTACGACACGCCGCCACCGCCCATCAGCGCCGACAACCGGTTCAACCCCAACGGCGACGAGCGCTACGCCCAGGTGCCAGCCGACCAGCTCCCGCTCACGGAGTGCCTGAAGGACGTGGTCGAGCGGCTGCTCCCCTACTGGCACGAGGCGATCGTGCCCGACCTCCGGGCCGGCCACACCGTGCTCGTCGGCGCCCACGGCAACAGCCTGCGGGCCCTGGTGAAGCACCTCGACGACATCAGCGACGCCGACATCGTGGAGCTCAACATCCCCACCGGCGAGCCCCTCGTCTACGAGCTCGATGCCGACCTCCGCCCCCTCGAGGCAAGACCCGTCGAGGAGCGCTACCTGCGCAGCCCGGCGGAGATCCGTCGAGCTGCGGATGCGGTCGCCCGGCAAGCCGAGCACCGCTGAAGCTCCCTGCAAGTGGAACAATGGCGAAGGACAGGACGACAGGAGGCGTGGCGGTGCCCGGACAACGCAAGGCAGCCCTACGAGTCGCAACCGTCGTGATGGCCGTCGCCGTGTTCGCCGGCGGTTGCAGCACCGACCGCGAGCTCACGAAGCCGAAGCCGCTCCCGGTGACCCAGGCGCGGGTGTCGGCGGCGTTGATCACCGCTGACGATCTCCCGGACACGTTCACCGCCGCCGACCCAGGAACCCCGATCAACGCCGAGGTCATCGACCAGCACAAGTGCGACGACGCCATCACCGACCTCGACCCCAAGGTGGAGGCCACCGCCGACTTCACGGGCTCGGGCACGCGCCTCACCCACACGGTGGCGTGGTTCCCAGGCGGCGGAGCCGCCGTCGAGCGTCTCTACCGCAAGGTGGCCGAGGATTGCGCGGCAGTGGTCGTGGCCGACCAGGGCCTCTCGCTGATCACATCGTCGCTCGACTTCGGTGTGCTCTCCAACGACACCATCCCGCTGAAGTTCGACCTGGAGCGGGCTGACGGCACCATCGAGGAGCGCGACCTCATCATCAGGCGCCAGGGCGACCTCGTCAGCGTCGTGCGCCTCATCGGGCCGCGCCCCTCCGACAAGGTGATCCTCGACCGAGTGGTGCGTACGGCGATCGGCCGGCTCGGCTTTCTTGCCCAGGAGACGGGCTGACCCCGACCGGGCCAGCCTGACCTCAGACCGCGTCGGGGCCGAGCTCCCCGGTGCGGATGCGCACCGCTTCGACCACAGAGGTGATCCAGATCTTGCCGTCGCCGATCTTCCCGGTGTGGGCCGCGGCGACGATCACTGACACGATCCGTTCCGCGTCGGCCCGGCGAACCAGCACCTCGACCCGTACCTTCGGCACGAAGTCGATGGCGTACTCGGCCCCGCGGTAGGTCTCGGTGTGGCCACCCTGCCGGCCAAACCCCCGGACCTCGCTGATGGTGACACCTCCCACGTCGGCCTCGTCGAGCGCGGCCCGTAGCTCGTCCAGCTTGTGTGGCTTGACGATCGCGGTCACGAGGCTCACATCGCTAGCCATGCGCGGGCTCGGCGTCGATCACCACGCTCTCCAACACGTACCCACGAGATCGCACGGTCCGGATCGCCAGGGCCAGGGGCATCAGTCGCCGCCGCAGCCGCAGCATGTGCACGTCGAGCCCGTTGCGTCCTGACACGCCGGACGGCCACCCCGCCCGCGCCAGCGCTTCGCGCGACACCACCGCGCCGTAGCGATCGAGAAGGGCGGCCGTCAGCCGAGCCTCGACCGGCGGGAGCGCGACCCAGCGATCGCCGAGGTGCAGCACGCCGTCGTCATCCAGGTGCGGGGAGGGGTCCACTCGGGCCTCCAGACGGAGGCGCAGCCACTCCACCCGAGCCCGCAGGTCGAGCTCACTGGCCGGCACCCGGATCCAGTCCTCTAGCTCCTCGGCCCCGGTCGGCGGCGGCGGCGGCGGAGCACCGTCCTCGAGGAGCAACAGCCGAGGTCGACCCTGCTGGCGCAGCTCATCGAGCCGCGCCTGCTCGATCGGCCAGCGCACGAGCACGACATCCACCGGCGTGACCGTAGGGAGCCAAGGTTTCGCGACTGTTTCGGCGGGGTGAAGCGCTCACGCACCCATCGCGCTCGTCCTCAGGCACGAGGTCGGGCACCTACCTATGCTGCGCTGCCATGGCCCGCACGTCACACCTCACCAACCTTGCCTCGGTCCCCTTGTTCGCCGCCTGCTCAAAGAAGGAGCTGCAGGCAGTGGCACGCGCGAGCGATGAAGTCGACCTCCCGGCGGGCCGCTTGCTCTGTGAGCAGGGGAGCATCGGGCGCGAGGCCTTCGTCATCCTCGAGGGCACGGCCGAGGTGCGTCGCAACGACGAGAAGGTGGCCACGCTCGGCCCCGGCGCCTGCGTGGGCGAGCTCGCCCTCCTCGACCACGGGCCCCGCACCGCAACCGTGGTGGCCGGCACCGACCTCAAGGTGCTGGTGATCGGGGCCCGGGAGTTCGCGGCCATCGTCGACGAGGTGCCACCGATCGCTCACAAGCTCTTGCGGTCGCTGGCCAGCCGCATCCGCGATCTCGACACCACGATCTTCGGCTAGCCCGGGTTCGGGCGGCCCGTCGGCACCGGGGTACGTTCTCGGCGTGAAGTCGCGTGCGAAGCCCCACCAGCTAGCCATCGCCCTGGGCGCGGTGTTCGCCACCATCACCCTCGTATCGGGGGTCACGGCCACGTTGGCCCAGTGGCACGACGACAGCGAGGTGCAACGGGAGGTCTTCGCGAACATCCCGAGCGCCTGGAAGCTCGTCTTCTACACCGTGCTCCCCGTGCTGATCATCTATGGCTCGGTGCTGTTCAGCCAGCGCGTTCGCAACTGGGAGCG